>CAZIQU010000065.1:0-7525 GCA_964541445.1 uncultured Lachnospiraceae bacterium
AACATCAACATTTGCATATATATGATTTAATTTTTGAATTTCATCATCAACGGTTTTACCGATGTCGGATAACGGCGGCAATTTATTCGGACGAACACAGTAGGGGCGAACTTCGTTCGCCCCTACTGTGAAATATCGCCCTGCACCGCCGCTTGCGGCTGGGCGCGTATCATTTTTATATAAACGGGCGAACACAGTTCGCCGCTACTTTCGGGCCAGCATAGCCGAAGAGGTATGCTTGATCGGCGACCACTTTACCCGGCAGAAAAGCGCGATCAGCGCTATCGGCAGATAAGTGAGCATGAAAAACGGGAATATCGGCAGGTATAAAAGCTTCTGCGCGGTTGTCGCCCGAATGTTCTTCCACTCGCAGATCACGGTCATCAAGCCGACGATCATCACCCCGACATAGAGCATAATCAAATATGTACCTATCCCCCACATCGTCGCGCGCAGTATCAGCTTGGTATAAAGCCCCGGCGACTGTATGCAGGCCGCGCCTACGGTTATATTGAAGATCAGCAGCAAAACGGAAAGCAGCATGCCCGGAGCCACCGTCCAGAAAATATCATAGCAGCTCATACCGTACTTGCCGCCGCGGAACATACCGCCGGCCAGAGGAGAAGCGTATTTCCAGCTTACCTGATAAAAACCCTTCGACCAGCGCAGACGCTGTTTGTAAGACTGCACAAAGGAAGTCGGCTGTTCGTCGTAGACCACTGCCTTGTCGCAGTAACCTATTTTGCGGCCGTTGGCCGCGCAGTTGGCCGAAAACTCGATATCCTCGGTAAGAGTATGGAAAGGCCAGCCGCCGTTTTCCTTTATCACTCGGTCGGATACGGTAAAACCGGTACCGCCGATGGCGCAGTTGTTGCCCAAAATCATACGCGGGAAGTTCATAAAGCGCGCCTCTCGCAAAAACCAGATCGAATAACTGGCGCTTATCCAGTTGGAAGCAAAGTTTTTGGAGTTACGGTAGCAGGTGATGACATCATAGCCGCGGTCGTACACCTTATTCATTTCGGCGATGAAATTTTCGTCAACAATATTATCGGCGTCAAAAACACAGTAGGCATCAAAGCCGTTATCGGTGTAATCGGCGTGTATCTTTTTGAAAAGATAATCGAGAGCGTAGCCCTTGCCTACGTTGACGGTATCGTTGCGTTCATATACCACCGCGCCCGCGCGGCGTGCCGCCGCCGCCGTATCATCGGTGCAGTTGTCGGCCAGAACGAATATTTCCAGCAGCCCCTGCGGGTATTTCTGCTTTTTCAGGCTTGTCACCAGCTCGCCGATAACAGCCGATTCGTTGCGGGCGCAGACAACAGCCCCGAAACGGTGCATTTTCGACGGTGTGTAGTCGACGGTCTTTTTTCTGTTGGCTAAAGCTACTATCAAATATACTATCTGATATGCGTAAGCAACGGTGAACAGTATGCCCACCGCGTCGTTCATATTTCTTATGAGATTCAGCAAAATAATTTTCCTCCCCCAACGTGCCGCGCTTCATGCCTGCCGGGGCCTTCCGCACAGTCCGTTTGTGGTTTCAGTAGCCTATAATACCACTTTTTCGCCGTTAGTCAAGGGAACGTTCAATTTTTTTAACATTTTTTAATTTTCGTTTAAGCAAAGACCGCGGCTGTCCGCAAAATAACTGATTTTCAGACAAATTATGCCATGTATCGCCGGGTTTTCGGCTCAGCGCGAGTGATGCCTTCGGGCATAAGTCATTCCGCCGCGGGGCACTCGTTTGCTCGCTGATTTTCGCGCGAAACGCCCTTAACTTTTATAAATGCCTTCACGGGCTTGCACCGCAATAATATGATGATAAAATCATAATAAAGAGCAAGCTCGGAGGCGTTTTTAATGTACGGAGAACTGCATATGCACGTTTTCATGAACGGCTGTGACTACAAAAAAGCCGTGAGTGACAATAAGGATAAGGTAGATACGGCACACGTGCGCGCGGTGCTGGCCGCCTACCGCGATGCCGGTATTACGTTTTTGCGTGACGGGGGCGATCATTACGGCGCCGGGCAGTACGCGCGTGAGCTGGCGCCGGAATACGGCATCACTTATCTGACGCCGATCTTCGCTATCCATAAAGAGGGACGCTACGGCTCGGTAGTGGGCAAAGCCTGGCGTGATATGCGTGAGGCCCGCGCCTATATAGCCGAAGTAAAGGCCAAACACGGCGATTTCATAAAGATAATGACGACCGGTATTCTCGACTTTAACGAATACGGCGTCATATCCTCCGAAGAACTCAGCTATGATGAGGTGCGCGAGCTGGTGAATATGGCGCACGGCGAGGGCCTGCGGGTCATGTCGCATACGAACGGCAGCCGGGCGGTGATCAACGCGGTGCGGGCAGGGGCAGACAGCATTGAGCACGGCTATTATGCCGATCGTGAGGCGTTGGCCGCCATAGCCGAGACAAAAACAGTATGGGTGCCGACCGTCGTTACTTCGGCTAACCTGCTGAAAAGCACACGCTATCCCCATGATATTGTAAGCCGTATTGCCGCCGAGCATCTGCGCAATGTCGTGACCGCCGTCCGTGCCGGCGCCAATGTCGGCTTAGGCAGCGATGCCGGGGCATATATGGTAGCGCACGCGCAGGGCACGATAGATGAATACAATACTCTGGCTGCCGGGGTTGACGATTCGGCGCTGCTCGACGAAACGTTGCGGCGCAGTGAAAATATCATCCGCGGCTGGAAGCGGGATTATTAATATGGATAAAAAAACAGCGGCCGTCATCCGCGACAAGCTGTATGCTCATTTCGGCGACAAGGGCTGCGCACTGACGCACAAAAACGCTTACGAGCTGCTGGTAGCGACGATCCTATCGGCGCAATGTACCGATGTGCGTGTCAATAAAGTGACCGCGGAGCTATTCAAAGCGGCCGATACGCCCGCCGAAATGACGGCAATGGGAGAAGAAAAGCTTCTGGATATTATAAAAAGCTGTGGGCTGGCCAACAGCAAAAGCCGCAACATTACGGCGATGAGCCGTGCTCTTACCGAAAACTTCGGCGGCGAAGTGCCGCATACCTTTGAGGCGCTTACCTCGCTGGCGGGAGTCGGGCGCAAGACGGCTAACGTAGTGCTGGCCAACGCTTTCGGCGTGCCGGCGATTGCCGTGGATACCCATGTTTTTCGGGTCGCCAACCGTTTGGGGCTGGCACAGGCAGCCACGCCGGAAAAAACCGAGGAAGACCTGAAAAGCATTCTCGATAAAGATGACTGGAGCCGTATGCACCACATGCTCATTTGGCACGGTCGTGAGACCTGCCATGCCCGCAAGCCCGACTGCGAAAGCTGTATTCTTAAAAGCGAATGTGCGTTTTACGGCAGCGGCAAAAATATTTGAGTAGGGAGCGATGACCACATCGTTTTACGTATTCATTATTTTGAAAATCAGATGTATATGGTTTGGCAATATCACATATCTATCAACGCCGGTAATTCCGCCGATATTTTTTTGCACAACCATTTCATGACCTGCCCTGCCGCTTAAATCGCTGAAGTAAAAATTGAGTGCAAAAAACAGAACTGTCCTCTTGATTCTCCGCAAAAAAATATGCCGGCATTATGCCGGCATATTCATAGCCATATTAGATCGGTTGGCCTGCGCGCGTCTTTATCAGTAGGATATGACCGTATAGCTTTCGGGTATCTCCGCCATGGAAGCGTCGGGCTCGCTGCTGTAATCCAGCCATTCGACAACAATGTTTTCATCTACCATATATTTGAGAGATCCATCGGTTTTGTCGAAATAGTACTTTGTTTCATGGCCGTCGTAGGTACAGGTTTCGTAATCATATTCCGTGCCGTTGTATTCTTCGGTGCCGGAGGTAAATACGCTTTCATCATTTTTAACTGCTTCATCATAAGCCTCAATGTCAATTCCCTCTTCCGCATCCGAGCTTAAAGCAACCTTGATTACCGTCTGATTTTTATCATCGATAATATAGCAGTATTCGCTGTCAATTATCATTCTCAAATTATTTTCGGCGTTGTTGTACACCAGAACGAGTTTGTCGCCTATCTTATACTGCTCGACATCCATGACGCTGTCTGCGGAGGTAGACACCGTATGGAAATAATAATCTCCATCCATATTAAGCGAGTTCATAAAGAAATTTTCTATCTTGTCGCCGGCCTGATAGGCAGCACTGCCGCCGCTGCCGCCATCGGTGCTGTTTTTCGCGCAGGCGGTGAATGACAGACACAGTAAAGCCGCAAGCAAAAGTGTGAAAATCTTCACAGATTTTTTCATAAGTTTTACCTCTTTTTTTTTATGTATTCAGAACTTTTTTCATTTTATCATCAGTAAGCGCTCTGCGTCAAGTAAAGTATTTTTCCGCTCCCGACTCCGACGAAACGTGAACGCCGCGCCCCGGCATATTTTTAACTGGACAATTCAGTTTTTTATATGGTAAAATATACAAAAACAAGGAGAATATGATAATGGGCTTTCTCGATAAACTTGATACGCTGAAAGAGGCGCTTAATGATGTTGTGGGGGATGTGGTAGAAGAGGTCACCGGCGAAAAAATTGACGATATCAAAAGCGGCAAGGTGCGTTTTTGCGGCAAGTGCGGCGCCAAGCTTGAGGCAGATGCTAAATTCTGCGTTAAATGCGGTACGCCTGCGGACGCGAATGATGCTGCCCCGACTGCCGCGGCCGCCTCTGTCGGTTCGGGCAATACCGCTCCAAAGGAAAGACAGTATGCCGATTACCCGCAGGCATCGGGAGATATTATGACTAAATTTGCCGTCATACTCGATACCCATTTCGGCGAATATGAGATAAAGCAGTGGCAAAGCGCGGCTGAATGCGGCTTTACCGCCAAAAATCCGTGCCGCAATTACGATTTCGTGCTTTATCGGGGCGGAAATCCGGCGGCGGTGGTAATGCTGACGCCGAACGGACACGACCGCAATACGGTTTTTCTTAATGCCAAGTCAGCCGCAGCTGCTGCCGGCGTATCTTTCATCAACTTTTTCACGCACTTCCCCAACGAAGAAGGCTATGTAGCCGACAGGATAAAAAAAGCTCTCTGATTCGCGGCTCTGTCGCTGCGGAACACGATACCGGCCGCAGCAAAAAGACAGCGCGAGGTGGGATGCGCGCAAAGACGGAAACACGGTGAGCTGCACCCCAAAAGCAAGACAAGAATAATAATGCCTGCGAATGAGTTCGGAACTTGACCGGACTCATTCTTTTCAGTTTAAGAGAGACCCTGCCGCTGCCGCGATAAAGAATGTACACTTTGAGAGTACAGGTGAATTTATCAGTGCGCTCAAGCTTTTCGCCGCGGCACATCTTAAACTATAATCTGCCGAAGAAGTTTTCGGCAACATAATTATCAGGGTAATACCTTTTATTCTTATTATCTCCTGCCTTGCCGAAAAAAACGCTCTCAGCTGATCAGCGGTGTTTTCTGACCCGATGCGCTTAAACAGAAGCGTCATTATCGTCCTGTCATTCCGACATGCTTATTTTTCTTTCCAATATCGCCGCCAAAGGTTATAATCATTACAGAAAATAATTCGAGGTCACAATTATGATAATTCTGCCGTTGGCGGCTCTGGTACTGCTCACCGATACATTCCACCGAAGAAGCGGCGCGCCCTGCCGCGCCTTTATGCAGGCGCTGCTCAGCTGCTATGCTTACGGGGTCATCGTTGCCGAAATAACGAGTCTATTTACCGCTTACAGCATTGTGCCGGTATCCCTTTTTTGGGCGGGGGCGTTGGCGGGCATATTCGTTTATCGTAAAAAACACCGGGGCGAGTCACTTGCCGTTCGTCTGCGCCGCGTGAAAAACCCCTCGTTTGCGGAAATATCGCTCATCACCGTGGCGATACTTTTTGCCGCCGCCATATTGGCTAAAGCCATTGCCTTTCCGCCCAATCTGCCTCTCGACAGCGTCAATTACCACCTGCCGCGCGCTCTGATGTATTACGAAACCGAGAGCATACACAATTTTCCGACTTTTTACGGACACATGCTCTTTTTCGGTCAGTTTAACGCCGTGATGATCTCACAGACGCAGATACTCTGCTTCGGCAGCAACGCGCTCGGCAACCTGGTGCAGTTTTCCGGCTGGCTGCTGGGCATGGCTGCCGTTTATGAATTGACCGCGTTTATGGGCCTGAAGCGTTTTTACCGCGTCGCCGCGGCGTCTTTCTTTTGCTTTTTACCGATGGCCGCCATGCAGGCCGCTACTACTCAGTGTGATGTGCTGCTGGCGGCGCTGGCCGCCTGCGCCGTTTATTTTATGCTCGCGGCGGTAAGGGAGCTTAAGGAGAGCGGCAGCGTGCATAAAGAAACGCTTATATTCAGCGGCTTGGCGCTGGGGCTGACCGCCATGTGCAAGGTCAGCGGCGGGCTGGTGGTGCTGCCATTTCTGCTGTACTTTATAATCAGTTTTATCGTACGCAAAAAAATCAGGGGAATAGTAATATTGACGGCGGTACTGGTGATCGCCCTGTGCATTACCGGCGGTTACTGGCTGCGCAACGCCCTGCTTTTGGAGGGTGATTTCACCGGGCTGCTTTATTTCTCGCTCAACGACGGTTCGGCTGCCGGTCTGACGGCACGCGGACTGATTGCCGTGAAAAATCTGGTGACGACATTTTCGTGGCTGGATGCGCCGCTTTTAAAGAATATCGCCAACGGCGCCGTGGGCGCATATTGCACGGCTTCAGGGCTGAGTGTGAATACCTTGGGGACGAATGAGAATAATTACGATTTTAACATAATGAATATGTGGTACACGCCCGATACATGCCCTTATCCGGTGCAGTCGCTGATATGTATGGCGGCGCTTATCGCTGTTTTCGTGTGGGCGCTGCTGAAAAAGAAAAAAGGTACGGCGCTCTACTGTGCTATGGTATCCGTCAGCCTGCTGCTCACCGCCGCATCATTTTTGTGGAACACCTCCGCCGTGCGCTACATTATGGCGCCGATAACGCTGGCCATTCCGGCGGCAATGATAATGTTTTCATGGCTGGAAAAATCAGACGGCAAAACCTCATCAATGTTTATCAGTTTTTCCGCCGCTATTGTCTGCGCGGTGATGGCGCTTTCGTTTTATACCGCGGCAAAGAGCTCATTCAATGAACAGGTGCGTAATAATTGGGCGAATTTGACCTATGAGCAGCGCGCCTATATTTCTATCGGCGTTGCCGATAAGACCTATTTGGATAACATTGAGGCTTATGTGCGGGAGCATGATTTTGACAGCGTCGGCATTCGCTTTGAAAACCTTAACGGCATTTATAACTGGATGTATCCCTTTATCAGTGACGGCCTCGACGTGCGCTTTGTATTCTGCCGCTTTATGCCCTCCGCCGAGGAGGAACGCGATTATACGCCCGATTGCATTATCGCGCTGATCGACGCGGATAAGGCGACGGAGACGATGACTTATAAAGATAATGTTTATCTGCTGATAAGCGGCCCGGGCACCGAATTCGGCGGAGTAGAATGCGATACCGAAAATGATGT
>CAZIQU010000066.1:0-4923 GCA_964541445.1 uncultured Lachnospiraceae bacterium
TTGGCCATCAGCGGCGGAGTCAGGCACGAAGCCGTAACGCATTCGGTAGTACCGTAGCCCTCACGAATCTGAATGGCCGCGTTGTGATCGTAAAGAAATTTGTCGAACTTCTTTTTAAGCTCTACCGAAAGCGAATCGCCTCCGGAAAAAACGCCCTTAAGGCATGAAAGATCAGCGCCGTCCATAGACGGGAGCCTCAGCAACGCCTCATAAAGCGTCGGTACTCCGGCAATGAAATTACACTTATATTTCACGATCAGCTTGGCGTAGCTTTTAGCGGTAAAACGCGGCACCAGCACGCAGCGTCCGCCGTTCCCGAGCATGGAATGAATACACACGCCCAGACCAAAGCCGTGAAACAGCGGCATCGCCGCCAGCATTTTATCCCCGGGGCGAAACATCGGGTTTACGGCCGTTATCTGCTGCGCCAGGGCGTTGAAATTTTTATTGGTAAGGACTATGCCCTTGGTGGTGCCGGTCGTGCCGCCGGAGTAAAGGATCACCGCCGGATCGTCGCTGTGGCGCTCAACTTTATAATTCCAGAAGCAGCAATCGCTCAGCTGCATGAATCTTTCCCAGTTTATTACCGGCGCGTCAGCGGGGATCTTCTCGATCTTGCGGCCCTCCGTAAGCATATATCCGGCCTTTACCGGGCGTGAAAGCTCATCACGGATACGGGCGATAACGATATTTACCACTTTGGTATTGGCGCGTATCGCTTCTACCTTGCTGTAGAACTGATCGAGAGTGACGACAGTAACACTTTTGGAGATGTTGATATAGAACTCGATCTCCTTTTCGCTGGAAAGCGGGTGTATCATGTTAGCCAGACCGCCGATCAGATTTACGGCATAAAACATATATATCGACTGCGGACAGTTCGGCAGCGCGATAGTTACGGCGTCCCCCTCGCGGATGCCGATGGTTTTCAGAGCTTTGGCACATTTCTCGACATTTTCCACAAGCTTCTTATAGGTAGTGGATTTACCCATGAAATCAAAAGCGATATAATCGGGATATTTGTCGGCTATATACTTCACACGATCAAACATGGAGCCTTCAAAATAATCCAAATGCGCGGGCATTTCTCCCAAGCTTTTCAGCCAAGGAGTCTTAGCGGTGATATTTTCACTCATCAGTATTCTACTTCCTCATTTAATGGTTTTTCCAGCAGTTCCGGATTCTCCAGCAGAGTCTTTAAAAGCTTAACCGTTTTTGCGTAATAATATCCGTCTGCCAGTCTCTCATCTATGGTAAGGCCCAGATCGACCGTCTCTTTCATGGTGAAACCGCCGTTTCCGTCGTACACGGGCGTCTTCTTTATCTCCCCTATTATGCAGAAAAGAGAAGTCGTGCCCCAGTTCGTAAGGTGATGGTAACCGCACTTGAGCTTTATGGAGCCGAGGTTGGAGAGAATCACCGAAGAGTAGTACGGATCTGTGGCAATGAGAAAATTCGGGCACTTGCCGTGTTTGTCGAGTTTGGTAATGACCCACACAAGAAATTTGGAAAGAAAACGCGGCATTTTGTTAAGTATATCCATGCTGTCAGTCGAACGATCGACCGCATCACTGCGGCAGGAGGATACCTGCTCAAAAATTTTGCCGTGAATACTGCCGACAGTATCGTCCGGCGCGGCGTGAACAAATGCCAGTGCCTCGGCGCCGTCATCGCTGAACATTTTTTTTACGACAAAAGCGGCGGAGACCTCGTTGCGCTGATAGAAATTTTTATTGGCGATAAAACGGTTCATCTTCGGCCGCAGCGTGATTGTCTTAATAAGTGCCGTCACGATAAGATGAAAAAGCGTATACGGAAAATCTTTTTCCGTTTCGTTTTTCTTCTGCAGATAAGCGTTGATGTTTTCCAGATCGACGCGCTCGGAAATATAAGCCTCGTTATCGCACCGTCCGGGATATATCAGCGGCACGATAAAATGCATGGAATCGAGTTCGCGCAGCAAACGGCCGTCCTTACGGTCGCCGATACGCCTTTTGGTTTTTGTCATTGTTATAAAGACTCCTTAAATCCATCAAGATATAATAAAATAATACTTTTTTATTTTACCACCGTTCGCCTCATAAAACCACAGCAATATAAATAAACCGACACAAACACTGTGACAGCGCATTGACCGCAAAAAGAAATTGTCGCGAATTCGCAGCGGAAAAACTTGACACAATAAATCGAACATGTTACTTTTTAGAAAAAGATAAGGAAGTATCTGCAATGAATATATTGACACCGTTAAAGCTTAAAAATCTCACATTCAAGAATCGTATCATGTTCCCGCCCATGACTACCGGCTACGGCGGGTCGAACGGCGAAGTCGATGCGGAAAAAAGCCTCGGCTTTTACGAAAGACTGGCGCAGGGCGGCGCGGCCTACATCGTTATCGGCAATGTAGCTCTTGGCAATGCTCTTTCGCACTCGGCAAAGATAACCGCCGACAGCGACATACCGCATTACAAAAATCTGGCCGACACGCTGCATAAATATGACTGCAAGCTGGGTCTGCAGCTCTACTTTATGGAATTTGACGCCGGGGCCTTCGCCGAGCTGCACGCGGCGGGCAAGACGGAAGAGGCGCGCGCCAAAATGCAGTATGACAAAAAGAATTTCGTAAACGAAGTACCGGCAGAGCGGCTCGAGCAGATGATTGCGGAAACGGCGCAGGCGGCGATACGCGCCCAAAAAGCCGGCGTTGATGTTTTGCAGATACACGGCGACCGTTTTAACGGCGCGCTGCTTTCTGCATTGCTCAATAAACGCAGTGACGAATACGGCGGCTGCTTCGAAAACCGTATACGCTTTGCCGTGAATATCGTTAGGGCAATAAAGAAAGCCGTTCCCGCCATGACACTGGATTACAAGCTTTCCATACGCACACCGCTTCCCGGCGGCAGGCTGCGCGGCAAGGGCGGCCTTGAGCTTGACGAAGCCAAGCGTATGGCGGTAATTTTGGAGGAAGCCGGTGTGGATATGCTGCACATCGCACAGGCCGACCATACGGGCGATCTTGCCGACACCATACCGCCTATGGGTATACAGCCGTACGGCTTTACAACGGCATACTACCTTGATGAAATGCGCAATACCGTAGATATACCGCTCAGCTGCGTCGGGCGCGTTATTACGCCGCAGGCGGCGGAAGCGGTGCTCGCAAGAGGCAGCGCGGATATGATCGGTTTGGGCCGCAGCCTGCTTGCCGACCCCGATTTTGCAAAAAAATGTGCTGCCGGCCGTGCCGACACGGTAAGACAGTGTATTATGTGCAATAAAGGCTGCACAGACAGCATAGCTCACGGCGGCTTTATAAATTGCGTGCTGAACGCGGAAAACGGCTTTGAGACCGTACGCCGTCTCACTCCGGCCGCACAGCCGCATGAAGTTGCCGTTATCGGCGGCGGCATTGCCGGCTTGGAGGCGGCAAGAACGGCGGCGCTGCGCGGGCACCGGGTCACGCTTATGGAAAAGACGTACCGATTAGGCGGGCAGATCAATATTGCCGCAGTACCGCCCCGCAAAAGCGAGATGCTCAGAGCCGTAAAATATTATGAAAAAGTACTTCCTGAATTGGGTGTAAAAATATTGATGGGCACAGACGCGCAAAAGACCGATCTGAGCGCCTTCAGCGATGTGATAATTGCTGTAGGCGCTAAGAATATCACCGTGCCGGTCGAAGGCTGCGACAACCTTAATGCAGCAAGCGCATGGGACGTACTGGACGGAAAAAGCATTGTATTCGGCGATGTTGCCGTGATAGGCGGCGGGCTTGTAGGCTGCGAGACGGCCGAGTATCTGGCCGGACTGGGCTGCCGGGTAACCGTGATCGAAATGACCGACGCAATCGCCCGCGAAGAAGGCGTAACAGTCAAAGCCTATCTGCTTGCGGAGCTGAAACGGCTCGGCGTGAAAGCTCTTACAAACACAAAGCTGAGCAGATTAACATACACAAAGGCCGTATGTACATATACCGCCGGCGGCAACGAAAAAACGGTGGAAATACCAATAGATTTCGCCGTGATGGCCGCCGGGGCCAAGCCTGAAAAAATAACACTCCCCGATTACCGCGGTAATATCTTCTACGCCGGAGACTGCGACGGCGAACGCCCGAGCGATATAGCGCACGCGGTGAAAAGCGGATATGATGCCGGCGCGGCTTTCGACACCGCGCTGTAATCATCTTCTGAAATAAACTGTAAAAAGGCTGTGTCGGTTATCTTCCCGGCACAGCCTTTAAATTATATTTCTGCATACTCGTCGTTGATCAGCACATAACGGGCATGGTCTTCCCACACGCCGTTTATGCGCATGAGCTTTTCGCTGATGCATTCGCGTTTGAAGCCAAGCTTCTCGGCTACATTTACCGAGCGGATATTTCGCGGCACTATGCATATTTCAATGCGGTGCAGGTTCATTTCATGAAACAGAAAATCTATCACCCTTGTCATCGCCTCATGCATATAGCCGCGCGACTGGCAGTTTTTATCCAGCTTATAGCCGACCATGCAGTTGGCATAATTGCCGCCGCTGAGAGAAAAAACGGCTATTTTGCCGGCGAGATGACCGCCGTACTTTTCAAATATCCAAAAATCGATGCCTGTTCCCTGTCTGACACAGCGCTGCTCATATTTTATCAGCGAACGCTGATATTCCGCAGTGTAAAAATCGTCGTCCTTGGCGTCCTCCCACATTTTAAGGTGCTCGGCATTGCGTATGTAAAAATCGAGAATGTTTTTCGCCATAGTCCTGTCGGCGGTGGTCAGCAGCAGGCGCTCGGTCTCAAGATAAAGGTTTTGCATATTATTTAACGAATATCACCGTACCGTCACGGCGCGGCTTGGGCGCCGGGGCCTCGCCGTCGGCAGGATAGCCCAGTGAGAGTGCGCCCACCCCCATATATTCGCCGGAAACGCCCAG
>CAZIQU010000066.1:4933-7497 GCA_964541445.1 uncultured Lachnospiraceae bacterium
TATTTGAAAAGTACGGCGGTCATCTCGCCGGCAAAATAGCCGTTTTTTCCTTCCTCTGAGGCAAACATTTCCTTCTCCCGGTTGATCCAGCAGGAGCCCAGCCCCAGCGCGTGAGCGGCGTTTGCCATGTTGCCTATAGCCAGCGCGGCGTCGCAGACAGGCTCTTTGGCGTCGGCCTTTGCCAGTACCAATACTACGGTGGGAGCGCCGTAATAAGGATTGCCCGAAGCGCCGAGCACCGCGGCGTTCATCTTCACTATTTTTTCCATCATCTGCGGCTGCTGCACAACTATAAACAGCCACGGCTGCTCGCCCTTGGCTGTAGGCGCGTAAAGCCCGGCCTCGATAACTGTCTGCAGATCTTCATCATTTATCTGCTGCGATTTGTATTTTCTGATACTTCTTCTGCTCAGCAGATCGGCAATCGTCTTATCCATTACTGTTCCTCCGGTAATTTATTTTTATCATTAAGCGGCAGCTTCGGGTTGGCATAGCATTTCCGGCATACCGGAATGTAATTGTCGTTGCCGCCGATAAGCACCTGCTCGCCGGTATATACCGGCTTACCGTCTATCACGCGCAGCACCATAGTGGCTTTCTTGTCACAAAACCAGCATACGGTCTTGATCTCCTCGATCTTGTCAGCATATATGAGCAGTGCGCGGCTGCCCTCAAAAAGATTATTGGAAAAGTCGTTTTTCAGTCCGAATACAATCACCGGGATATTCATGTAATCGACCACCTGCGTCAGCTCAACCACCTGTTTCTCGGTGAGAAACTGACCCTCGTCAATCAAAATACAGTGGATACGGCTCTCTTCGGAATCTCCATTGGCCTGCAGCACTATATTGCTGAAAGAAGTCTCTCGATTATAGGCGATAGCCGATTTTTTTATGCCGATACGGGAAGCCACAACATTTTTGCCGTACCTGTCATCCAGCTCGGAATTAAAAACCAAAACCCGCTTACCCTGTTCCTCGTAATTATGGGCGATCTTCAGAAGCTCGATTGACTTTCCGGCATTCATGCTGGAATATCTGTAATATAACTGTGCCATTATGTTATGTCCTCCTGAACAGAAGTATATCATAATACCGCTTTAATTTTAAGTAAAGTTGTTTATTTGCCGTTGATTCATTATAATAAAAGCATGAAAAAAACGGTTTGCATTATCCTGCTGATTTCAATGGTCTTTATGTGCGCCTGCACCGGTCAGGGAATAAACGACAAGGAAACAGGTGAAGTTATCACCGGAGAAAAAAAACATACCTACCGCGACGGCGTGTATACGGCTTATTTTAAGTATTTCGACGGCGACGGGTGGTGCGGCGTCATGCGGGTATCGGTAGAAGAAGGCCTAATCACCGCCATCTCATTCGATAAATATGACACGACATACGCCCGCTTCACTGCCGGCGCCTCAGTACAGACGGCATATGAAATACAGCAGTTTAAGACCGAGGTTAAGAATCTCAACGCCGCGGTCTTTCAGAGTCAGGAATGCCGCCCGTCACAGACCGACGAGAGCGGCAGCGTTCCGGCGCAGTACCGGCTGCTGATGAATAAGATCATCAGCATGGCAGAAACCGATGCCGATACCGTCGCCGCGGTTGATTGCCGCCGTAAATACAGCGTCAAGAGCGCTGCCGATGCTGACGGTACGGTATCTCACCTGAGCGTCACCTACGAAAACGGCTTTATCATCGATATATCTTTTTACCGTACCGATACCTACGGCCTGAAAATATCAAATTTTTTGGACAGCGAAAGCCAGCTGAGTTACGATGAGGAAATTGCCATGCTCTGCAATGTGACGGAAAACATGGCAGATCCGTTAAGAGAGGCGGCGACAACGCCCGTATCGCCGACGCTGCTGCAAACATATAATGATCTGTGCGCTGAGATCACCGCTATGCGGCTGGAATTTGACATTACCGCCGTTCATTTTCCTTCTGTCAAATAAGTAAGCTCCAGCCATTCATCTTCCAGCTTTTTATGTTCCTGCGCAAGATCGGTAAATTCCTGCAGCTTGTCCGCGGCTTTTTGCTGATCCTTATAGAAATCCGCGCCGTTCATCGCCGTTTCCAAAGCGGCACGCTTTTCTTCGTTTGTTTTCATCTCCGCTTCCAGCCATATCAGACGCTCGGCGGCGCGGCGCAGTTCGTTTTTACTTATCGGCGGTCTGTCGGCGTCACCGGCATCACCGTTTTGCCGCACAGTCGTGGTCTCCGGCTTTTCCGCGGCCGCGGCGGGTTTTCCCGGAGAGTTGATAAGCTCGCTGGCTTTTTCGTAGCTCATATTATAAAAATCACATCCGCCGCCGCTGATATACATGATGCAGTCGCAGACGCTGCTCAGGAGATAACGGTCATGCGTAACCAGCAGCACCGTGCCGGAGAATTCGCGTATAGCCTCCTCAAACACCTCTTTGCTGGCGATATCCAAATGGTTGGTGGGCTCGTCGAGCAGCAGCACATTACAGGGTGTGAGCATCAGCTTGGCTACCTCCACACGGCTTTGCTCTCCGCCGGACAGAACGCCTATCTTTTTAAAGACCTCATCCT
>CAZIQU010000067.1:0-7466 GCA_964541445.1 uncultured Lachnospiraceae bacterium
ACCGCTCTGACGCGGCTGGCGGACGAAAAAATGTACGAAGAAAAGAAAAACAAAAAAGTGGCTCGCATCGCCTGAGGCTTATGTTGCCTAATGCAAAAAAACATAAGCATATACATTGAACCGGCCTCCGAAAGTCAGACAAATATTTCTCCGGGAGACTGGTCATGCCGCCGGAAGCCATAGCTTCCGGCATTTTACAAAGAATAACAGAATGAAAAACATGCGCTGTCAGCGGATGTGCTGCAACAGCGCGGAATAAAGCTCACAGGTTCTCTATCTGCTTTTTCAGATACGCACCCACCACATGTGAAAAATCCTTTATATCTCTGATATAAGCAAAATCTTTGCCGAAGATCTTCTTTTCCGCCGCCAGATCCTCTTCCCTGCCGGCAAATACTCCCAATACGGCAATGCCCTGCGCGCGGGCACGGCGAACCGCCAAAGCGGTATCATTAACGGCGGCGTCGCCGTAATATTTATCCGGCTCGGTTCGTCCCGGTCTGTTTATGTTTACATCATGCGGCCGTCCGTCTGAAAGCACGATGAGCACCTTGCTCTGCTCGCTGCGTTTTCTCAGCCCGTATACCGCGGCATTCACAGCCAAACCGTCACGGTTGTTAGCCGTAGTCATATACTCAAAGAGGCGCGAATTCATCTTCGGCGGATCGTCATAATCGCGGTAAACATTTAAAACAGTGTATTCCCAGAAAGTGCAGAATCCCATTATCCGTACGGGTATATCTAAAGCCGTCAGCGCCGCAGCCAGAATATAGCCCTGCAGTGAAACTTTAGCCTGCCTTGTGCTCTGTGAGCCGCTGGCATCAATAAGCACGTCGACAACGAAATCACTGTCATCGCGCTTAATACTGCGTTCAAACATTTTATTGAGCGGCGCTCTGCCGACGCGCCACAGCTTGCGCGCCACCACCGAGCCCATATCGGCGGGTAAGTTTTCCGGCAATGAGCGCATCACGAATTCTTTTTTTAATATATCAGTCAAATGAGCGATATTGTGCTTTACCACCCGGTGTTTATCGTAATAGGCGCGGCGGTTTTTATCGGCGCGCATAGCCGCGTATTTGTAGCGGTAATAATCGGTACGCCTTTCCCTGAGCAGACCGTCGGTAAAGTAAAGCCGGCAGTTCTCATGTACGCCGCGGCACAGCGCCCGCTCAATACGGGCGTTTTCTTTTGCGTCGAAAATGCTCTGCCCGAATGTCAGCTCAATATACGAGCGCATTTTCTTCAGAGCTTCTTCATCCAGCACAATAACGGCACCGCCGCCGTTCGCCTTGCGGTTTTTCTCCTCGCCGCCGGCAAGCGACATAGCGGCGTTTACGGCGGCAGCTATATTTTCCTCGTTATCCTCCGAAGCCTCTTCCTTCAGAAAATCGGCCCAATCGCTTTCGGCCATTTCCTCGCGGCTGACACTTAATACATATTGCAGGTTATGCCCGAAAGCATCGTCGAACATATTATAAACCGCGTCTATTGCCGCAATGACCGTTTCGGTATCGACGGCATCTTCTAAAGCGATGATCTTCTTCGCCGGTTCAAGCAGTCTTTTTTCGGCGGTAAGCTCACCGGTAAGATAATAACGGATGATAAACAGCTTAAGCCGTCCCTGAGGAGTATGCATTAGGCTGTCAAAGAAATACTCGCTGACATCCTCCAGTGCTTTTTCGCGTATAAAGGCGACACCCGGCCGGTCAGCAACGACCTTGTCGTGTACAGCCGCCTCTACCGCCAGCTGCGTTACGGCAATGAGCTTGACGCTGTCGGCATTCAGGTACATTTTTTTTGCCAGATACATTCCCAGTTCTTCGCGCGAAAAATAGAGAGCGAAGGCCCCCTGTTTTACAGCGTCATACAACGCAATATACTTTGAGAGCCTGAAGCTCGCAATATCGATTTCGGCATCGAGCGAAAAGTCGCCGCTGACCGTCCACATAAGGTTTTTTATGCGGTTTTCCAGTTCGAGATCAGCCTCGCCGTCATCGTAAAAATCGTTGTTCTCCATAATCAAAACACATCTGACGCGGTCCAGTCCTGCGGTATGCGAGTAAGCAGCACATCCTCGGTGATCTCACGCTCGAACACGTCAAAACTCTTATATATCATACCCATACGCAGGGCGGAAGCCGGCGCAAGCCCGGTGCGAATCGCGCCCGCAGCGGCTATCATGCCGCGCAGATCGATCGGCTTAGTCGATATCTCCCCATTCAGCGCCTTTGTCTGCAAGTCGAGAAAAAGACCGGCAAACTGTTCCATAGCCGCTGTTTTCATTCCCGGCAGCGCGTTTTCCAGGATTTTCATCAGCGTCGGCTCGTCCAAAGGCGGCATATCTATAACCAGAAAACGTGACACCAACGCTTCATTAAGCTCTTTGGTACCGGCGTAACCGTAATTCATGGTGCCGATAAACCGCGTGGCTTCGTTGAGCTCGATCTTTTCGTAGCCGGGAATATCGATCATGCGACGGTAATCAAGGGCGCTGTGCAGCACTGACACCGCGTCATTTTTTGCCATATTCACTTCATCGAAAACGCCGAACCCGCCGTTTACCGCGCAAAGATAAACCGGACCGCGGCGCAGCTTTACTTCGTTATCGATAAAAGTATCCGCTCCGATAAGTGAAGCGCTGTCGGTATTGACATTAAAAGACATATTATACACGGGACGGCCGAATAAAAGCGAAAGGTTATCGGCAAGCACATTTTTACCGGTAGCCTTCGGCCCGGAAAGCAAAATATTATTACCGGTAAGCAAGGCCGATATGGCCATCTCCCATACTTCGCGGCCGAAATAAATATAGGCGCTGTGCGCTACACGGTAAGTCAGAGAGCCGTCAAGCGGATATTTTGTACGGAACGCCTCCACATCTTTCAGTAAATTTTCGCTTACACTCTGCGCTCTGAGCGATTCTGTTAATTTCTCCATTTCATACCCCTGTTTCATATAATCTGGCTAATCCGCCTTCGGAAGTTTCTTTATAAATATGCGACAGGTCACGTCCGGTTTCGTACATGGCCTGCACCACCAGGTCAAACGAAATCTTGCGCGTATAGGTAAGAAAATTCGCCAGACTGAGAGCATTTATAGCCCTCATGGCGGCAACGGCATTGCGCTCGATACAAGGTATCTGCACCAACCCGCCGATCGGGTCGCAGGTAAGCCCCAAGTGATGTTCCATAGCGACCTCGGCCGCGTATTCTATCTGATCGATATCCATGTCGAAAAGCTCGGCTAACGCGGCTGCCGCCATACTGCAGGCCGAACCCACCTCAGCCTGGCAGCCGCACTCGGCGCCGCTGATAGAAGCATTCGTCTTGATTATGTTGCCTACAATACCGGCCGTAGCCAACGCATCGGCTATCTGCCCGTCGCTGAAGCCCTTCTGCTGCTGCATATACAACAATACTGCCGGGACGATACCCGAGGAGCCGCAGGTAGGCGCCGTGACTATCGTGCCGCCGGCGGCGTTCTCTTCGCTTACGGCAAAAGCGTAAGCGCAAACGATGCGGTTTTCCCGCGTTTGCGCCGATTCATCCATATGACGCTGAGCAAACAGAAAACCGGCTTTGCGCTGGATACCGAGTCCGCCGTCCAGTTCGCCGCCCTTACTCAGGCCGTTCTCTACCGATAACTTCATCTGCGCATATATCTGCCGCAGATAGTCAAAAACGCCGTCACCTTCGGTCTCGCGCACATAGTCGCAAATGCGCATTTTATGCTCGCGGCAGTACCTCTTTATTTCATCGAAAGTATTAAGCTTGTATACCTCCGCCGGCTTGTCCGCCGGGCGGCCCTCTATTTCATAGCTGCCGCCGCCGGTCGAGTAAACCAGCCATTCACCAATCGTCTTGCCGACTCGCAACGCCTGCAGCCGCATAGTGTTGGCGTGCCTGAAGCCTTCTGTCTTTACATCAAAAATTATATCTGCGGGCTTCGGCAGAAATGTTTCCTTCAGAACCTTATCGGTCATATGACCCTTACCGGTTTTTGCCAAAGAACCGTACAGTGTAACAAGATACTTCTCCGCCTGCGGATATTCCGCAGCAAATCTGCGGGCGGCAAAATGCGGCGCCATAGTATGTGAGCTGGAGGGCCCGCGGCCGATCTTATATAACTCTTTGAGAGATTGCATCATATCTCCTTTGAAAACATTTTAGCACAAAAACGCTTAAACACGTATCTATAATACGGGGCTTTTGTCTATGCTTCTAAAACGGCGAGCTGTGCACGTCTTCCATCACGGCAGCCACGGCCGCCTTTACACTCTCCGCCCTGAACGGGCTTTCCAGCCCGGCTGCTTCCAAAAGCGCGAAATAGCCGCGGCTGCCGCCCAAGCGGCAAAGCTTCATATAATCGCCCCAGGCGCTTCGGCGGTCTTTCTTCATCTTCGCGTAAAACTGAAAAGCACATATCTGCGCCAGAGCGTAATCGATATAATAAAACGGATACATGAAAATATGCTGCTTCTGCATCCAAAAGCCGCCGCTTTCCAAAAACTCGTCGCCGTCATAATCGCGCCACGGCATGTAAATCTTTTCCAACTCACGCCATATCTTCCTCAACCCGGCGGCGTCGGTATCCGGCGCGTCGAATACTCTGTGTTGAAACTCGTCCACGCACATCATATAAGGCAGCACTTTCAGGCTGCTTATTACATGAGCATAGCGGTATTTATCGGCGTTTTCACCGAACATACGCTCCATCCACGGATAAGTGAAATGCTCCATGCTCATGGAATGTATCTCGTTCACTTCACTGGTAGAGCCCAACAGGCTGTCTATGCGGCACGTTTTCGCCGAAGTAAAGCCGGCAAACGCGTGACCGGCCTCGTGAGTAAGGACATCGACATCGGCGGCGGTGCCGTTGAAATTGGCAAAGATAAAAGGCGCCCCGTATGCTGCAAGCTCTGTACAGTAGCCGCCCAAACGTTTATCGGGGCGGGTATCCAGATCGAAAAGCTCATGCTCGGTCATAAAATCGAAAAACTCACCGGTTTCCGGCGACAGCTCACGGTACATTTTCCGCGCCGACGCCACCAGATAATCTCTGTCACCTGCCGGCGCAGCATTGCCCTCGGGAAAAACAAGCTCTTCATCGTAAAACTTTATTTTATCAATACCTAACCGCGTGGCCTGAGCCTTATATATCTCCGCCACTGCCGGCACGACATATTCCTTTACCGTGCGGCGGAAGGCCTCTACATCTTTTCTGCTGTAATCAAACCGGTGGCGGCTGAGATAGGCATACGATATATAATCGTCAAAACCGAGTTTTTCGGCAATAGCAACACGGGTCTTGACCAGCTCACAGTAGAGCTTCTCCAGCTCTTCGGCCGCCGACGCGTAAAGCGATGACCATGCTTTAAACGCAGAACGGCGCATTTCGCGATCGGGCGAAAGCATATGCTTTAAAAGCCCGTAAAAATTGCAATTTTCACCCGCGAACTGCGTATGGCAGGCGGCAGCTGCACGAGAATACCTGCTGACAAGGGCATTTTCACGCTGCATTTCCGCTATGGCCTCCTCCCCCTGAGTGCGCATATCGGCCTCAATGATCTTGTAAAACTGATCGCCGAACTCGGCCGAAAAATCGCCGCGAAAGGGCGAAGATGCCAATACGGTATTCATCTTTTTTTCCATTACCGCCAGTTTAGGCAGATTATCGTTGAAAAAATCCATCTCCGCGTCGTAAAACTCATCGGCGGTATTCATGTTATTGCGTATGTGCGCTGTCACATAGGCAGTCTCGATCTGCTCGGTGAGCTCCTGCAGCGCGAAAAAAGCCTCTTTGAATTCCGCGTACGAACCGGCACGGCTCAGTTTTTCGGTAAGCTCTTCGTAGCTGCGGGAAAACACATCAATATCCGGCCTTGCATAGGCCAGCTCGGAAAATTTATTCATCACTGTCTCCTTTATTTATATATATCCATATTCAATGTCGGTACGGTGCTGTCATACATGACAATGACTACCTGCGGGGTATTTTCCACCATATATCGGGTAAAGTTGCCGGTGTAGCGCCCCTCGGAGGGGTCGATATAGGCGAACTCGTAAAAATACTGGCTCAGATACATAGAAACGGGGCAGCCGTAGGAATCGGAGATAAAGAGCGCCTTCAAAGACCTGTCCGCGTTGAAATAGTTGTACATGAGACATTCACTCTTGGCTCCGAATAAAAGGCTGTTGAATTTGTTATTGTAATACACATCGTAAAGCTGCGGCACATCGATATAAGCCTCCAAAAAAGTGCCGCTGTGATCTTCCTTCACATTGTTTCCGTCCATAAGCGCCAGGTAATTATCGGTGGCAAATTTGGGTATATAAAGTATAAAATCGTCCTTTCCCGCATAATATGCGGAAGTGCGGATACCCTCCGAGCCCAAAAAACAGTCATAAAAATTATAATCGTAATAATTATCTATGTCCGAATACACACCGTCCGGGTCAAGGTCAATGGCGAATTCCGTCTTTACCTTATCGGCGACAGCCGCCGCCACATTAAAGGAAGTGAGAATATCCCAATGATGGTCGGTGCGGTAAAAGTTCATATCCGTCACGGTCTCGCGCAGATCGAGCACGGGAACACCGGCCTCTTGGTAAACGGCAATTCGCAGATCCTCATTTTCGGCGGCATAATCTTTGCAGCCGGGTGGCAGCTTGCCGCTGAGCTGTGAGGTTTTATACGGATAACTGACATATAAAAACGGTATGCCGTTTTTACGGCAATATTCATAGAGCTGCAAAGTGCTGCTCATGGAAAGCTTCATCTCCGCATAATTTGCTTCCGCGGTGTCAAATTCGGCAAGATTATAAAGCCGATTATCATCGTCACGGTAAACATCGTTCATCATGCGGTTGCCTAAAAGATTATACAAGACCGCAATACCGTTGCGGAAATAATTGGCGTCGTGAAAATTCTCCGAAAAAGCATACTCGATCTTCTCACGGCGCGTCATGTTGTCATACTGGCTCGACTCGTCCAGCTGCGCTACCGTATCAGCCCAGCCGATACAGCTGAATATACCGAAATATAACAATACCGCCACAAAAATCAGTGCAAAAAAATGTGCTGTTTTCAGCTTAAATCGCTTTTTTTCCTTTTCCATATGACGTTCCTAAAAATTAAAATATATAAACGGATTGTAGCTGTCCATGATAAGCATACCTACCGAGAGCAAAAACAGTCCCGCGTATATAAAATAAGAGGTTGTTACCCATATTTTTGCGCTCTTAAGACTCATAAGCTTCTGTTTGACCCATACGAAAAGGCGCGTGGACAACAGAATCGCGAACACAAACGCCGGCCAATACTCACGCAGATAAAAAGCGGTATAATCAACGGCACCGGCCGCCCCGCCGAACATATAACTTATATAGCCGACAGCCTCACCGATGCTGTCGGCGCGAAATATCACCCAACCGAAAAGTACAGCCAGCAGCGTAAATATACGG
>CAZIQU010000068.1:0-2028 GCA_964541445.1 uncultured Lachnospiraceae bacterium
AAGGCGTTGGCCCGCCGCCGCCCCGATATTTTTATGGATACCGACCTCACTTTCGGCGATATCACGCTCAACAAAAATAACGGCAGGCTTACCATCGGCGGCCGGGAGGAGACCCTTACCGCGAAGGAAACGCATATCATGGAAATACTCATGGAGAACCCCGGCGCGGTCATATCCAAAAATTATCTGCTGGATAAGGTCTGGGGGTTTGATTCGGAAGCTACCGACAATACCGTGGAGATTTATATCCATTATTTGCGTAAAAAGATCGAGAAGAGCGCTGATTCCCGCATAGTTACTCAACGGGGTATGGGCTACGCCCTCAAGGACATCGGCAATGCTTAACATCAACCGCATCAGACTTAAGCTGACCCTGCTCAACAGCGGCGTCGTGCTTTCAATACTCATCTGCATCGCCGTATTTATCATCGTTACCGTCAGTATCAACAACAACACGACTATCGACAACGAGCTGATAACCAGTGCCTATACGCTGAAACGCTATATATCGGTAGTGGATACGCAGGGCTCCGCCGCCACGCCGGAGCTTTCCGATGAATATCTGCTCTATAAGGAGAAGCTGCTCGGTTCTTATATCGCCTACGGAATATACGGGTCGGGTGATATCTGCTACGCCAAAGCCTCAAGCTACCAGCTGCCCGACGACGCGCTGACCGCCATTAGACTGCTGCCATTCTGCACCGACGATAAGGCCTCCCGCGTCGTCACCGAAAACGACGGCGTATATTATATACACTCATATCGCTGTGATGACCTTAATCTGCGCATCTGCACCACTGTAACCGCCGGCGAAGAAGGCAGTATTCGCATCGTGCAGACCATATACAACCTCAATATTCAGGAATCCGTCACCGACCGCCTTTCACGGGCGCTGTTTCTCGCCGTGCTGCTGGGCGTGAGCCTCTCGCTTGTTTCCGGCTATTTCATCGCCGGGCGCTCGATAAAACCCATACAGCAGAGCATGCAGCGCCAGAACGAATTTATCGCCGATGCCTCGCACGAGCTGCGCACCCCGGTGACCATCATGCGCACCAATCTTGATGTGTTAAGAAGTGATCCGCAGGCTACGGTAGAATCACAGTCCGAATGGCTCGAAAGCGCCTACCGTGAGACCGGCCATATGGAGAAGCTGATCACCGCCCTTTTGGAGACGGCCAAGGCCGACCTGGGAAGACTTGTGCTTGAAAAAGTGCCGGTCGACCTCAACGAGGTATGCGAAATCAATATCAGCCGCTTTAAAAGCACCGCCGCCAAAAAGAAGATCGAGCTGATCTACCTGCCGGACAGTGAAAAAGTAGCGGTGAGCGGCGATCGGGCGCGGCTGATACAGCTGCTGAGCATAATAACCGACAACGCCGTGCGCTACACGCCGGCCGGCCGCAGCATCACTCTTTCAATGGTACGCGAAGGCAGCCACGCCCGCATAACGCTGCGCGATGAAGGCATCGGTATTGAAAAAGAAGAATGTGAAAAAATATTTGAGCGTTTTTACCGCACCGATAAGGCTCGCAGCCGCGCCGAGGGCGGCAGCGGACTGGGGCTGGCTATTGCCCGGGAAATAACCGCGGCACACGGGGGCAGCATATATGCCGAAAGCGAAAAAGGCCGCGGCACCGTAATAACGATAATTTTACCGATAATGGAGTAAACATGGAACTTCTTTCTCAGCTTAACGAAATGCAGCAGAAGGCGGTGCAGCTCACCGAAGGCCCGCTTTTAATACTGGCGGGCGCCGGCAGCGGCAAGACCCGCACTATAATCTGCCGTATTGCCTATATACTTACCAATACCGACACGCCGCCCTACCGAATACTGGCGCTCACCTTTACCAATAAAGCGGCCGGCGAAATGAAGGAAAGAATTTGCTCCTTCGGCATAGATCATATAGATGAAATGTGGATGGGCACTTTTCACTCCGTCTGCGCGCGCATACTGCGCATCAACGCCGATGTGCTCGGCTACACCCGCAGCTTTTCCATATATGACGAAAAGGACGCCAAAAAAATA
>CAZIQU010000068.1:2038-7428 GCA_964541445.1 uncultured Lachnospiraceae bacterium
ATAAAGCCCTTTCGGCAGATACTGTCGCGGCGGTGATAAGCAAGGCCAAAAACGAAGCGCTCAGCCCGCAGGAATATGCCGAGGAATACGCCGAAGCATACCGCGCCGCCGATGTCGCCAAGGTCTATGCGCTGTATCAGAAAAAGCTGCGCGATAATAACGCCATGGATTTTGACGATCTGCTCTACAATACATATCGGCTTTTCTGTGAGCATGCCGAAATTCTGCAAAGCTACCAGAACCGTTTCCGCTATGTACTGGTTGACGAATATCAGGATACGAATAAGCTGCAATACGAGATAGTGGCGCTCATCGCCAAAACGCACGGCAACATCTGTGTATGCGGCGATGACGACCAGAGCATTTACGGCTGGCGCGGCGCCGATATCCGCAATATACTTGAATTTGAGAACGATTTCCCCAACGCGGCGGTGATCAGGCTTGAACAGAACTACCGCAGCACCGCCAATATTCTGCAGGCCGCCAACGCCCTCATCGAAAACAACGAATCCCGCAAGGGCAAAACGCTGTGGACAGACCGCGGTGCCGGTGAACTGCTGCATATCATGACTTCCTACCGCGACCTTGAAGAGGCCGATTCTATCGCTGAGGAGATCGCGAGACTGGCCAAGCAGGGACAGAAATACGGCGATATAGCCATACTTTACCGCGTAAATTCTCAGTCACGCATATTGGAGGAGGGTCTTATCCGCCGCAGCATACCGTATCAGATCGTACGCGGTACGCGCTTTTACGAACGTTTGGAGGTCAAGGACATTCTGGCATACCTTTCTTTGGCAGTCAATCCCTATAACACCGTCGCTTTCAGCCGCGCGCTGGGGGCACCGAAAAGGGGCGTAGGCCCGGCATCGGTGGAGAAATTGATGCAGTATGCCTCGTTTAAGGAGACCGACCCGGTCAGCGCCGCCGGTGCCGCCGCCAATATACCGCAGCTTTCCGCGGCGGTAAAAAATAAGCTGGCGGAATTTTCACAGCTTATCGTCAATATCGCTGCCGTCGGCATTACCGGCGGTCTGAAAAAAGCGGTAGAAACCGCAATTAAAGACAGCGGCTACGAAAACGCCCTGCGCACCTCACGTCAGGAGGACGCCGAAGCCCGTCTCGACAACCTCAGCGAGCTGATAAATGCCGCCGCCGATTTCGAGGCTTCGAGCGAGGACAGTTCTCTGAGCGCCTTTTTGGAAAACGCCGCGCTCATTGCCGGAGTAGATAATATCGCCGGCGGCGACGGGCAGGTGCTGCTGATGACCATGCACAATTCCAAGGGGCTGGAATTCCCCACGGTATTCATCGCCGGCATGGAGGAGGGGCTTTTCCCGCTGCCGAAGGCGGCGGAGAACCCGGCGGAGCTGGAGGAAGAGCGCCGCCTGTGCTATGTGGGTATGACCCGTGCCATGAGCCGTCTTTACCTATCGTACGCGCATCAGCGCCGTTTTTACGGCATGAACCGCCCCAGTACGCCTTCGCGATTTTTGAGCGAGATACCGCCGGAATTGATGGGAATGAGCCGCCGCGAGGCCAAGCCCGCATTTGACAAGCCGCAGACTCCCTACCGGGATACCCGCATGACCGAGTCATTTTATCACCCGCAGACCATACCGAAAAAAGCGGCCTCCACGGTGGCGCAGCTTAACGGCGGCGACAAGATAGAGCATCCGCAGTGGGGTGTAGGCACGGTAATAACGGCACAGCCCTCAGGCAGCGATACCGTTATAACCGCAGCTTTTGCCGGGCTGGGCATTAAGAAATTCATTTTGGGCTATACGAAAATCAAAAAACTGTAAAAAGACCGGGGCTTTTATATGCACCTCCGAAAGTCAGATACTTTTGGAGGTGCATTTTAAATCGGGTTATAAGAGGACAGTTCTGTTTTTTGCACTCAATATTTAGAGCAGCTTTCAGCCTTTAAGCGCCAAATTCCACACTCCTCACTGCCATTTTATTCCTCGCAAGCCACTGACCCGGGCAGATCGTCGCAGCGCGTTCGGCATTGGCCCGCGCGTCGCTGTCACGGCGCGCTTAAGCGCGCGGCATTGAAAATGCCGTGCTTGTGCGCTTGCCGGACACCTCCTTTTCACCGAAACCGAAATGCCGCGGTTTCGGTGAGACTGTCTTATGCCGCACTATGTTCTGCGATTGCATACATCGCGGGCAGGGCGCTTGTGAGCCTCACGGCTGCTCCTCTTCGAAAAAGTCGAGGGCCGGACTTTTTCGAGAGAAGGGCAAGGTCAAGTTCCTGACCCTGGCACTTTTTTTATCTTCAGCCGAAATGAAGGGCCGCATTTCGGCTGAGAGAAGGCTTAAGACCTTTCTCGCGAAAAGACTTATCTTGTCTTTTCGCGAAGCGCAGCGAGCGAACGAATGGACAGGCGGGGCATTTTTAATGGCCCGCCGAAGAATGAGTTCAGCCCGCAAGCGGGGTCAGATCTCAATTTTTGGCTTAATCCAGCCTTTTTTTCTAGCTTGGTCCCTTTGATGGCAAACGGACCGGGTTAGAAATTTCAAGAGAACAGGTCTGTTTTTTGCACTCAAAATTCAGAGCATTTTCCAGCCTTTAAGCTCCATACTTCACACGCCTCACTGCTCTTTTATTTCCCGCAAGCCCCTGACCCGGGCAGACTTGCGCTGACGCGCCCGCGTTCTGAAAAACGCGCAGCGATTTTTCAGGTAACGCCTGAGTCTTCCGCGATTAGGAACCGTTTAAGGGTCCGGGGAATTCGGAATCCCCGGCGCGTATTATTTGTCTCACCGAAACCGCGGCACTACGGTTTCGGTGAAAAGGAGGTGTCCGGCAAGCGCACAAGCTCGGCATTTACAATGCCGAGTGCTAAAGCGCGCCGTGACAGCGACGCTTGAGCGGTCAAAAGCGGAAAATCCCTTTTCTTCCCGCAAAGAAAATGAAGAGAATCCCTTGTCTTTAAAATAAACGAAATGCGCCTGGCATTTCGTTTAAGAGGAGCAAATGTGAGGCGCTAAAGCGCGCCGTGATACCGACGCGCGGGCGCGCCATAGCCGAGCAATTTGCGACGAGCAAGCGGTGAGATCTCAATCTTTCGCCGGGTTGAAAAACGTATATGGGACGGCCTGAGAGAAAATCTTCATTTAAACGCAAAAAAATATTGCCGCAAGCGCCGCTGCGCTTGCAAAAAAGGCTCTATTCGTATATGATAATCTGTAAATATTTATTTTTATTATGTCAGTAACATCAAAGACTGAGGAACGGAAGAAAATATATGGAAAACGAAGAGATCACAGCGAAAAAACCGAAGTTCTATATAACAACGGCTATCGCTTATACCTCCGGCAAGCCGCATGTGGGCAACCTTTACGAAATAGTGCTGGCTGATGCCATCGCCCGCTTTAAGCGACTGCTGGGCTATGATGTTTATTTTCAGACCGGCACCGATGAACACGGTCAGAAAATACAGGATAAAGCCGAGGCGGCCGGTGTCTCGCCGCAGGCCTTCGTCGATGAGATGTCGGCGGAGATAAAGCGCAACTGGAACGTCTTGAATACCGGCTACGATCGCTTTATCCGCACTACTGACCCAGCGCATGAGGCGACCGTACAGAAGATATTTAAAAAGCTTTATGATCAGGGCGACATCTACAAAGGCGAATACGAGGGAATGTACTGCAAGCCCTGCGAATCGTTCTTTACCGAAAGTCAGCTTGTCGACGGCCGCTGTCCGGACTGCGGCGCGGAAGTGAGCTACGCCAAGGAGGAGGCTTATTTCTTTAAGCTTTCCAAGTATCAGCAACAGCTCGAAGACTACATCAATACCCATCCGGATTTCATCCAGCCGGAAGCGCGTAAGAACGAGATGCTCAATAACTTCATCCGCCCGGGGCTGAAGGATCTCTGCGTATCGCGTACATCGTTTTCATGGGGCATTCCCGTTGATTTCGATCCTAAGCATGTCATTTATGTATGGATAGACGCGCTTTCCAACTATATCACCTTTATCGGCTACGATCCTGACGGTCATCACAGTGATACATTCAACAAGTACTGGCCGGCTGATGTGCATCTTATCGGTAAGGATATACTGCGCTTTCATACTATCTACTGGCCGATAATGCTTATGGCGTTGGGAGTGGAGCTGCCCAAGCAGGTCTTCGGTCACCCGTGGCTTTTGGTGGGTGACGGCAAGATGAGCAAGTCGAAGGGTAATGTCATTTACGCCGATGAACTGGTGGAAAAATACGGTGTGGACGCGGTGCGTTATTTCCTGCTTAAAGAGATGCCCTTCGATCAGGACGGACGTCTTACCTATGAACTTTTGGAGGAACGTATCAACGGTGAGCTTGTCAATATTCTCGGCAATCTCGTTAACCGTACGGCGGCCATGACGCAGAAGTATTTCGGCGGTGAGATACCGACTATGCTTTATCGCCCTGATGAGGACGAAGAACTGGTCGATCTGGCGCTGGCGACGCCGAAGACTGTTATGCAGAAAATGGATACGCTGCGGGTGTCAGACAGTCTGCACGCCGTTTTTGATCTGCTGCGCCGCAGCAATAAATACATCGATGAGACCGAACCGTGGGTGCTGGCCAAGGACAAGGCCAAGCGCGACCGTCTGGGCTCGGTTTTATATACGCTTTTGGAATGTATCCGCTTCGCAGGTGTGATGCTCAAAGCTTATCTGCCCGATACAGCGGAAAAAATACTGGAAATACTCAATACCGAAAAGACCGATTGGGAGAGCCTGAGCGAATTCGGCCGGCTGGAGAGCGGTAAAAAGCTCAATGAAGCGCCGATGCTCTTTTTGAGAATACAGACGGAGGATAAAAAACGATGACTTTGAATATGGCGGCCGCGCACGCGGTCCGACCCGCGCAGGAGGATACCATTTTCGGTGTGGCGGCCAAAGCGGCGGCGGCGGCGAAAAAATACGGCGCGGAAAATATCGTAAATTCCACGATCGGCGCACTTTTGGAGGATGACGGCTCACTTGTGGCTTTTAAAAGTGTTTACGGCCATCTGAAAGGACTGAATAACGCCGACATCGCGAGCTACGCGGCTCTGGCGGGACAGCCGGATTTTTTGGAAAAAGTACAGACGGCATGTTTCGGCGAGTGCCGCCCGGATGCTTATATCAAAGCGGTAGCCACGCCCGGAGGCACCGGCGCGGTACGTCACGCGGTATACGACTATACTGATGAGAACGATTTTATCCTTACCTCCGACTGGTATTGGGACCCGTACAAGACGATCTGCGAGGAATACTCACGCAGACTTACTACCTATACGCTGTTTGATGAAAAAGGCGGCTTCAACTTTACCTCTTTTAAAGCTCAAGTCGACCGTTTACTGGCGCTTCAGCACCGGCTGCTTGTTATCATCAATACCCCGGCGCACAATC
>CAZIQU010000069.1:0-5268 GCA_964541445.1 uncultured Lachnospiraceae bacterium
CTCGACATCTTCCATGAACTCTTCCATGTCAAAAGGTACTTCCGGCAGATAAACAAGGTCGGGCCCGAAGCCGCCGCAGGCATTTGCCAAAGCCGATGCCGCAGTGAGCCAGCCGGCGTTGCGCCCCATTATCTCTACTATTACGATCAGCGGCGTATCGTAGACATTGGCGTCCTGATACAGCTCCATAAAGGTGCTGGCGACATATTTGGCGGCGCTGCCGTAGCCGGGCGTATGATCGGTACCGTACAGATCGTTGTCGATTGTTTTCGGTACGCCGATCACGCGGCATTCATAGCCGACAGAAGCCATGTAGCGGTTGAGCTTATCGCAGGTATCCATCGAGTCGTTGCCGCCGATAAGGAAAAGATAGCGCACATTATATTTTTTAAATACCTTCAAGACCGTTTTATAGTCGGAAGGATCTTCTTCATATTCCGAAAGCTTATAACGGCAGGTGCCCAAAGCCGATGATGGTGTGGTCGGCAGAAGCTCAAGCTCCTCGTCGTCCTCCTCGGTCAGATCAAAAAGCTCGTCGTTCATTATCCCTTTGATGCCGTGAGAAGCCCCCAATACTCTGGTGATATAGCTGCTTTCAATAGCGGCTTTTATTACGCCGTAAGCGCTGGCATTGATTACCGGCGAAGGCCCGCCGGACTGCCCGATGATGCAGGCTCCGGTCAATGGTTGTTGATTAGACAGTTCCATCAGCACACTCCTTAATGTTGTCCATAAATTATACCATTACGCGTGCCGCATAGCAACCGCAGCGAAAAAATGTGCCGCTGTCATAATTTACGCGGCAGGCGCGTATAAAGTAAGAGAGAGTGAAAACGGAGGTTGCCCGTGAGAATAAATATCCCGCGAAAGATAAATTTATACAAGACGCTGGCCTTTGTGCTGGCGGCCGCCATTATAACGGAGGCTGCTTTTATCGGCGTGAAAGCCTGCCGCACGGCATCGGTGGCGGCTATGGACTGGGGCATGAGCTATCAAACGGAAGGAGCGCCGCCCGTGGGAAACGCCACCTACGAGTATCTCGAGCAGTATGACGCCCGCTTTTATGAGAAGACCGAGGAGAAATGCGTATATCTCACCTTTGACGCCGGTTATGAAAACGGCTATACCGAGGATATACTCGATACGCTTAAAGAAAACGATGTGACCGCCGCCTTCTTTTTGGTAGGCCATTATTTTGAGACCTGCCCGGAGATAGTTAAGCGTATGGCCGCCGAGGGTCACGTGATCGGCAACCATACGATGACTCACCCCGATGCTTCGGTGCTGAGCAAGGGCGAGCTGGAAAAACAGCTTGAGAGCGTAAACGAGCTTTGTGAGCAGACCGCCGGAGTTCGGGCCGACAGTTTTTTCCGCCCGCCTTCGGGCAAGTTCAGCGAGGAGATGCTCACCTATGCCAAGGAGTTGGGCTACAAAACAATTTTTTGGTCGGTAGCATATGTCGACTGGAAAAATGACGATCAGCCCGATGAAGAGGATGCGCTGGCTGTCTTAAACAGCCGCGTACACAACGGCGCGATAATTCTGCTGCATTCGACGTCGGCCACAAACTGCCTGATTCTCGACCGATTCATTAAAGAATTGAAAAGTGAAGGTTACACTTTTAAGAGCCTGCGGGAGCTGGCGTTTTGATACTTCTCACTAAGAGGAAGCTGGCGATACTCGCCGCAGCGGCCGCGCTTTTGGCGGTGCTGCTGCCGTTTTTGCTGCGCCGTTCACTGCCCACGGCGGCGCCGTACAGCGATGAAAGTGCGCAGGTACCGATAATCATGTATCACGCGCTGATGGAAAACACGTCGCGCAGCGGTGAATATGTGATAACGCCGGAGCAGCTGGAAAGCGATTTTTGCTATCTGCGGGAGCGCGGTTATACGCCGATATCCTTCAGCGAGCTTTATGAGTATACCGTCGATCCGCAGACGCGCCTGCCTGAAAAATGCGTGATGATCACCTTCGACGACGGTTATTACAACAACTATATATACGGCTTTCCGCTGCTGAAGCGTTACGCGATAAAATGCCTTATATCGCCCATAGGCATACGCAGCGAAATGGAGACAGACGGAGAAAAACAGGTGCCGGCCTATTCGCATCTGCGCTGGGAGCAGATAAAGGAGATGTATGAAAGCGGTCTGGTGGAGTTCGGCAACCATACCTATAATATGCATGAGCTGAACGGCCGCTACGGCATACGCCGCAAAGCCGGCGAAAGTGAGAGCGGCTACCGGCAGAGTCTTTATGAAGATATCGAACATATGCAGACGTTGATGCGCGATAACACGGGCATTGAACCGAACATTTTTGTTTATCCTTTCGGCGCTTACAGCGGGGAGAGTGAAAAGCTGCTTGACGAAATGGGTTTCACCGTCAGCCTGACCTGTGAGGAAGGTATAAACATTATCGCAAAAGGCTCTTCGCTGCGCCTGCTTAAAAGATACAACCGACCAGCCGGTAAGACGAGCGAAGAGTTTTTCGGAGCGATATTAAACATATCCGATTGAAAAATGTGGAAAACCTGTGGATAATGTCGATAACTATGTGCAAAAAATGGAGATGAGTGTCGAAAACCGGCACTTACCCCCTCTGTCTTGTCGCCTCAAACATAACTATACCGGCAGCGACCGAAGCGTTGAGTGAATCGAGGTCGCCCTTCATGGGTATAGAGGCGATAAAATCGCTTTTATCTTTTATCAGCCGGCTGATGCCCTTGCCCTCGGCGCCGGCGATTATAATGAGGGGCATATTGTAGTCGATATCGTAATAATTTTCACCCTGCATATCGCAGCAAACGGCGAATAAGCCTCTTTTTTTCAGCATATCCAAAGTCTGAGCCAGATTAGTTACCTGGCAGAGCTTTATATATTCCACACTGCCGGCGCTGGCTTTGTAAACGCCCTCGCCCAAGGCGGCGCTGCGCCGCTCGGAAAATATTACGCCATGCGCTCCGGCACAGTAGGCGCTGCGGATGATGGCTCCGGCGTTATGCGGATCGGTGATGCCGTCAAGCATGACGACAAACGGTTTCTCGCCTCTTTCGGCGGCCAGCGCCAAAATATCCTCAGGGGAAACAAATACCAGCGGCGAACACATCGCTATTATCCCCTGATGGGCGGCGCCGCCGGTCATAAAATCGAGCTTGCGTCTGTCGGTGTACTGCACAAAAATTTCTTTATCCTTGGCGCTCTTTATTATTTGCGCCAGTGTGTGATCGGTCTCGCCGGAGGCAACATATATCTTATTGATATTGCGCCCGCTTCTCAAAGCTTCTTTGACCGGATTGCGGCCGATTATTTTGGTATATTCTTCCTGCATCAGTTGTTTTCTCCCTGTTGGTATTGCGGCGCGTCGGAAAATTTAGTAAGACTGCCGACAAATCGCAGCGGTACGGTACCCACTTCGCCGTTGCGGTGTTTGACAATATTGAGTTCGGCCCCCTCCGGGTCCGCCGATTTATCGTATATGTACGGGCGATATATCATCAGCACCAGATCGGCGTCCTGCTCGATAGCGCCTGATTCGCGCAGGTCTGAAAGCACCGGTCGGGCATCGGTACGTTTTTCCGGACTGCGGGAAAGCTGTGAGAGTGCCACCAGCGGCACATTGAGCTCCTTGGCTATGGATTTAAGATCGCGCGATATCTCCGATATTTCCTGCTGGCGGTTCTCTATTTTGCGCTTGACCGACATCAATTGCAGATAGTCTATCACCACCAGGTCAAGCCCTTCGGTGGATTTCAGTTTGCGCAGCTTGGAGCGCACTTCGGAGGTGGATATCGCCGAGGTATCGTCAAGAAAAAGCTTTGTCTCCGATTCGGCCAGTCGCGAGTGGAACATGCGTATGCGTTTCCATTCGTCGGCGTTCTGCCGCCCAATCTTTATTACGGTGGAATCCACCGCCGATTCCGAGGCGATGATACGCATAACCAGCTGCTCGACCGACATTTCCAGGCTAAAAAAGGCCACGGTCTTGCGGTCGCGTATGGCCGCGTTCTGCGCTATATTCATACCCAGCGTCGTTTTGCCCATGCTGGGGCGGGCGGCGATAAGAATAAGATCGGAAGGCTGAAAGCCGCCGGTCATTCTGTCAAGCTCGGTAAAGCCGGTGGCTACCCCTGTTATATAGCTGTCCTGCTGGTGCAGCTCGCTTATTCTTTCGATTACCGGCAGCGTTTCGTCCTTAAGAGAGCGGAATTCGTTGCGCGTTTTATTGACGGAAAGATTATAGATGAACTTTTCCGCCTTGTCGATGATCGCCGGCAAAGAGAGCGTATCTTCGTAGCAGTCGTTTTCGATGTCGGAAAAATTGAGAATAATATCGCGCAGCGCCGTTTTTTCAAAAACAATACGGCAATACTGCTCGATGTTTTTTGTTGTCGGCACTATTTCCTGCAGCTCAGCCAGATAGGTGGGATCTATTTTCTCGGGAAAGGACGCGGAGGTAAGCTGATCTATTATGGTAACGTAATCGGCGGCGAAGCCGCGGTCGTTCAGCTGCTTAATAGCCGAAAAGATCCAACGGTTGCGCGGCACATAAAAATCTTCGGGCGACAGCATATTCAGCGCCACGGCGACAGCGTCGCGGTCGAGCATCATGCAGCCCAATACCGATCTCTCCGCCTCATCGCTGTAAGGCGGCGTCTTATATTTGCCTTGTTGCGGCATGGCTACTCCCTTTCGGTGACCACAAATATTTTCGCTTCCACCAGCGTATGCAGCTTAACCGTAACTTCATGCCTGCCGGCAGTTTTTATCGGCTCGCAGACGATACGGCGTTTATCTATATCTATACCGCCGGCTTCTTTAACGGCATCGGCGATCTCCTGCGTGGTGACGGCACCGTAAAGCTTGCCCTCCGGCCCGCCCTTTACCTTGAGCGTAAAGGTTTTGCCGTCTATCTTTTCCTTTGTTTCCTGCGCCGAAGCCAAGAACAGCGCTTCGTTTTCCTTGATCTGCGCCAGCTCGGCGGCAAGCCTGTTCATGTTTTCTTCATTGGCCGGCACCGCCAGTTTCTTCTTGAAAAGGAAATTCTGCGCGTAACCGTCCTTTACCTCCAACACCTGCATCTTCTTGCCGAGGTCCTCGACGTTCTGCAATAAAATGACCTTCATATCTTCCTCCAAGCTGCCGTAAAATTTTATATTAGTTTATCATAATCGAGCCCTTAAAGTAAACAATAAAGGCATGGCAGATAAAAATAAGACCGTACCTAAAGGCATGGCCGCCGCCTGTGTGATGTCCCTGATAATAGGTA
>CAZIQU010000069.1:5278-6486 GCA_964541445.1 uncultured Lachnospiraceae bacterium
CCAGCTCCACGCGGAGGTCGGCCTGCGCATCCACCACGATCGCCGCGCTGTCGCTGTCGTTGCCCGGGGCCGGGTCCTCGGTCTGCGAGGTGGCCGCCGCGCTCAGCGTGACGGCGCTGTCGGCTCTGCGCTTTATTCTCGCGGCGCCCGTGTTTATCCCTTTTATAAAAAAAATCGACCGGCGCTGTTTTTTTCAAAAGCCGGTGATGTTTCTCTGCCTGATGCAGCCCTGCCTCAATCTGCTCTTTCAGACCTTCGGGCTGAAAAGCACCAGTGTCAGCGGCGTTGCCTATATCAGCGCTTTCGGCCCGGTCATTACCGTGCTTTGTTCATGGCTGATAAGCAAAACGCCGCCGAGCCGCAAGCAGTATCTGCCTATCGCGGCGGTAACAGCCGGTGCGGCGCTGACGGTATTCGGCAAGAGCGGCGGTGAAACGACTTTCGCGGGGGCGGCGCTCGTGCTGCTTTCGCTTCTCACCCGCAGCATATATGCGGTCAAGGTAAGAAAGGTTCTGAAAAGCACCTCCGCATTGAGTATGAGCGCCGCGCAGGTATTTTGGGGGCTGATATTTTATCTTGCGGCGGCATTTATCTCCGGCGGTCTGCCCGATACCGCGCGAGTTTTCTTTGCCCTGACGCCGGTGCAGCTTGTCTCGCTTTTATATGTTTCGCTGCTCAGCCTGAGCGGCGTCTATTTTCTCAATAATTACTCTCTGGGCAAGATATCCGCCGTTACCGGCGGTATTCTCAGCAATATCACCTTCGCGGCAACGCTGTTATCGGGCATAATTTTTCTGCGTGAGCCGGTCACGCTTACCGGCATAGCCGGTGCGGCGGTGATTGTTGTCGGCGTAATACTGCTGGCGCGCGTGCAAAACAAAACGAGCTAAAGCGGCAAAAGTGTTTTAATTGACATGCTCGCGTAATATAATTATGTATATGAAATACGCAAATACATTCGCAGAAATAAGCCTGGAAAATCTGGCTCATAATTTTCATGAGCTGCAAAAAACCGCACCCGGAAAAATGCTCATTTGTATAGTAAAGGCCGACGCCTACGGCCACGGCGCAGCGGTATGTGCCCGCAAGCTGCAGAGCGAAGGCGCGGAATATTTTGCCGTCGCTTCACTTGACGAAGCCGAGGAGCTGAGAAACAGCGGCATTACCGTGCCCATACTCATTTTGGGCTACATACCTATGGAGCGCGT
>CAZIQU010000069.1:6496-7414 GCA_964541445.1 uncultured Lachnospiraceae bacterium
GTCGATGAGGTCGTGGAAAACGATATATGCGCCGGTATCTATTCGCCGGAATTTGCCCGCACTCTTAATGAAAGCGCCGTTAAGCACGGCAAAAAAGCCGATGTGCATATAAAGCTTAATACCGGCATGAACCGGCTGGGCTTTGCCGGCCGTGAAAATTCGCTGAGCCATATCCGACAGATAAACGAGCTGCCGGGTCTGAGCATAAAGGGGATATTCTCGCATTATTCCACGGCGGACGAAGATGATCTTAGTTATTCGCGCCGTCAGTTAGAGATATTTACGGAGATAGTTGATGAGCTTAACAGAGAAGGCATTGTCCCGCCGATCGTGCATATAGCGAACAGCGCCGCGACCTTGGCCTTCAACAGTGATATTGCCAATGCCGTGCGCCCGGGGCTGGCGCTGTACGGTATAAATCCGCTGGAAAATGACAATTCCGGCTGCGATCTGAGGCCGGTGATGACCTTCTGCTCGCAGGTAGCCAACACGTTCACGCTCGCGGCGGGCGAAAGCATCGGCTACGGCCGCCGTTATACCGCCGATACACCGCGGCGCATTGCCACTGTCTGCGCCGGTTACGCCGACGGATATTTCCGTCTGCTGTCAAATAAAGCCGAGGTCTGCATCAATGGGCACAGAGCGCCGATCCGCGGCAACATCTGCATGGATATGCTCATGGCGGACATCACCGACATACCCGGGGTGAAGACCGGTGATAAGGTCGAGCTTTTCGGCGAGAATATACCGGCAAAAGAACTGGCGGATATTATCGGCACCATACCGTATGAGATAACCTGCGCACTTTCAAAGCGGGTACAGCGCGTCGTCGCAATGTGCTCAACTCGTTGAAGACCTCCCTGAAAAAGGGAGGTCTTGTTGACTCGTATCGCCATTGCTCCTCTTCAGCCGAAATGA
>CAZIQU010000070.1:0-7391 GCA_964541445.1 uncultured Lachnospiraceae bacterium
TTAAGGTTACGCCGTTCTTCTCCGTTATCTGCATACGGTTTTCACCCGGCTTGAAATCGTCAAGTCCGCCCTGTATCAGCCCGGCGTCCAAGCCGTATTCAAAACCGAGAGCAATGGCGCTGAGACAATCGCGCACATTATGGATACCGGGGAACGCAAAGGAAAAATTATGTTTTTCTCCGCGATATTCCACACTGAAGATACTTCCGCAAAGGTCATTTTTTAATAAAGATGCCTGCATATCACCGCTGCCGATGCCGCAGCCGATACAGCCGAAAGAGACATCATCACGAATACGGCGCAGAAATCTATCATCGGCGTTGTATATAAGAATACCTTTATCGTTAAAATAAGCGAAGACCTCGCACTTCGCCTTGAAGATATTTTCCTGTGAGCCGAGAAACTCAATATGGCTCATGCCGATATTGGTTATTACCGCGCAGTCGGGCCGTACGATATCGGCGTTGCCGAGTATTTCACCCTTATGGCTCATGCTCATCTCGATGACGGAAATTTCATGTTCCTTATCCAGATCGAAAACAGTCAGCGGCACACCGGTGCTGCTGTTGAGATTACCCTGAGTCTTATGCACTTTATATTTACGCGCCAACACCGCGGCACAAAGATCCTTGGTAGTGGTTTTGCCGCTGCTGCCGGTAACGGCAATATACGGTATAGTAAACATCATGCGGTAAGCCTTGGCAAATCGCTGCAGTGCCGCGAAGGTGTCATCTACGGCGATCAGGGCGATATTACCGACACCTTCGGTAACCGCCCTGCTTATTACCGCGGCGCACGCGCCGCGCTCCGCCGCCGCGCCGATGAAATTATGGCCATCGGTAATGCTGCCGGACAGAGCAAAAAAAATACCGTTTGTTTTTGCCAGACGCGAATCGACTGCTACGGAATCCGTATAGCTTCCGGCGTCTCCTTTTATCAGCTTTCCCTGCATCATTGCGGCGGCCTGGCCGAGCGTGATCTTTTGCATGATATTATTTACTCCACATAATTGAATGTTACTACGATAGTCGTGCCCTTCTGCACTACGGTGCCCGAAGCGATATCCTGCGCGACAGCAATGCCGCCGCCGTTTCCCTCGAGCTTGAGGCCCAGAGATGAGAGCATATTTTTCACGCTCTGCACAGTCATACCGTTCAGATCAGGCACAGTGACTGTATCGGCGTTTTCGGCGGAGACGACAAGCTCCACTACCATACCCTGCATATATTCGCCGCTCGTCGGTGATTGAGAAACGACCGTACCGGAAGAATCACCGATTGCGTTATAGGCTATACCCAGAGAATCAAGCGTCTGACTTGCTTCATCCAGGCTCTTGCCGCGCACATCGGGAATTTCCGCGCCCGAATTAATGATGACCGAGGCGCCGATCTGATCCTTAGAGAGCATATAGCTGTAGGCGTTGGCAAGTACTTTGGCGCCGATAGGCGCGGCAACGGTACTGCCGAAGGTAGAGACTCCGCTTGGCTCATCTACCAATACCAGTACCGACAATACGGGATTGTCATACGGTATTATACCGTAAAAGCTCGCCACATATTTGCCTTTTGCGTAAGAACCGTCGATATATTTCTGCGCGGTACCGGTCTTGCCGCCGATATTCTGCGAACGATAATCGGCCAGTGAGCTGATCTCCTGCCCTACCGCGCCGAGAATATTTCTGACAGTGGCAGATGTTTCTTCGCTTATCACCTGACGCACCACATTCGGTTCGGAGGAATAAGTTATTTCTTCGCTGTCGCTGTCGATTATACATTTTACCACATTCGGGGTTATGAGGTAGCCGCCGTTGACGACGGTGTTGAGCGCCTGAAGCATCTGCACCGGGGTCACACCCAGGCCCTGCCCGAATGCCAACGTGGCAAAATCAACAATATTGACATTTTGATTCGGTGAAAGTATGCCGCTTTCCTCGCCCTCCAGATTGATGCCCGTCTTATCACCGAAGCCGAAGTTGTATATGTATTTGTAAAATGTATCGACGCCGATCTTGCTGCCTATTTCCACGAAGGCCGGATTGCAGGAATTGATCACGGCCTCGGTAAGACTTTCGGAGCCGTGGCTGTTCGGATAAACATGGCACTTAAGCTGCACACCCGAAACCATTATCGAACCGCCGCAATAAAACCTGCTGTCCAGACTGACGACATTTTCCTCAAGAGCGGTTGAAACCGTGATCCCTTTAAATGTTGAGCCCGGTTCATAAATGAATGAGGTGAAGGGATTGCTCCACATTGAAAGCTGTTTTTCGCCCAGCGTTGTCTGAGTGTCGCCGTAATAATAGCTGGTATTATAGTCATCGCTGACTGCCCATGGATTTGCGAGCGAATAGGAAGGATATGCCGCCATAGCCAGTATTTCCCCTGTATTGGGGTCACTGACGATAACGATAACGCGCTTGGGACCGTTTTTAAGATACCCTTCGTAAGCGGCGCTTTCCGCGTAATATTGTATCACACTGTCGAGAGTAAGCGCGATACTGCTGCCCTGAACCGCTTCCTTTTTTATCTGCGCCGACGATTCGATGATCTTGCCCTGAGAATCGGTCAGCACGGTTTTAACACCGTTTTCACCGCTTAAAACGCTGTCCATGACCGATTCGATGCCATACAGCCCGGTATGATCGGCGCCGGTAAAGCCTAAAACGTATTGGGCGAATTCCGTATCGGCATAATTGCGTTTTTTATCTTCCGAGGTGCCGACTCCCGCCAGCTGCTGCGCTTCGATCGCCAGAGCTACGGAATTTTCCACCCCTTTTTTGATGACGACATATTTGGCCGCTACATTGGTGACATCGGCATATACCTCATCATAGGTCATACCCAGCGCGCCGGCGAGATAATCGGCGGTATTTTCCGGGTCGGTGACATCGTTCGGAAATACATATACCATGCTGCAGGTGGCGTCTCTGGCCAGAAGATTCATGTTTCGGTCATATATATCACCGCGGGTGGCGGTTATCTCGATATTGCAGAGCATATATGATTCCTGCTTTTCGGCAAGCTCATCGGCCTCGAATACCTGCAGATAAATAAGTCGCGCTATAAGGCCCGTGAATGCCAATGCCACGGCCGAAAGCGCGATCAAAACTCTTTTGTAAAATTTTTTCTTTTCCGCTGAATTCATCTGTATGCCCCGCGAGCTTTTTTCAATTGAATAAGCCGTTCAGCCACGCAGCAAGAGTACCGCCTTGCGGCGCGGACGCATCGGCATCAAGCTGCTGCCCGCCGCTGCCGTATGACACATATGTCACGCTGTCGCTGCCGGGCTTTACCATGCCCAAAACTTCGGCGGCATATTTTTCGACCTCGTTGATATTGCTGGCTTTAAGAAGCTGGCCTTCCAGATCATCGTTTATCTTCACCGCTTCATTATATTCAGCCGTCAGTGAACGAATGTCGGCATCGAGATTATTTATCATGTTGCGCTGAAAAACGAGCGCCAACGAATAAATGCAAAAAAGTATTACCAGAGCAAGCACACCGGCGCTGAATCTGATATTGGCGCGGTCTGCCTTAACACTGCGTTTGGTGGCTTTTTTTACTGTTGTTACCGACATGGCTTTTCCTCTTCTATTATATTTATTTTCCGGCGCGAATATTACTTACGCACAACACACAACACGGCACATCATCAAAGCTTTTCGACACAGCGTAGCTTGGCGCTGCGGCTGCGAACATTGGCGGCCAGCTCGTCCGCATCGGCTACCGCCGGAGAGTGAGTTATCAGTTTCACCTGCGGTTCATGATGGCATACGCATACCGGAAGCTCCTTAGGGCAGATGCAGCCCTTGGCTTTTTCGGCAAATACCTCTTTGACGATACGGTCTTCCAGCGAATGGAAAGATATTACGCACATTCGTCCGCCGGCTTTGAGCGCGTCCGCCGCCGCCGATACGGTTTCACCGAGGCTCTTCAGCTCGCCGTTGACTTCGATTCTGACGGCCTGAAATGTCTTTGCGGCCGGGTTTTTACCTCTGTACAAATACGAAGCCGGCACGCCGGCGCGAATCGCTTCTACGAGCTCTGAGGTCGTCGTCAGCGGTGAAACCGCACGGGCTCTGACTATGCGCGCCGCTATCGAGGGCGCGAATTTCTCCTCGCCGTACTTGTACAATATTTTTTTCAGCTGACTTTCGCTGTATTCGTTGATTACATGGTAAGCATCCAGCGGCGCGCTCTGATCCATACGCATATCAAGCGGGCCGTCACGCATAAAGGAAAACCCTCTTTCCGCCTCGTCTATTTGAAAAGACGACACACCCAGATCCATAAGACAGCCATCGAGTGCCGATATGTCATGTTCTCGAAGCACAGCGGCGAAATCCTTATAATCGCTTTGCACAAAGAAGCATCTGCATTTGAGTCCGGAAGTCAGCTTGCCGGCTCGTTCGACCGCCTCGCCGTCAAGATCGAGGCCTATATATATCCCCTTGCCGGAAAGTTTTTCGCAGATCGCTCTGCCATGGCCGAAGCCGCCTAAAGTCATATCGAGATAAACGCCGTCGGGCCGGACATTCATAAGCCGCAGCGTCTCGTTGAAAAGAACCGGAATATGCGCCATCTTAGATACCCATCTCCCTCATGCTTTCAAATACATCGTCCATATTGCCGCTCTCCGGCGAGGTGTACCTGTTCCATTCATCGCCGTCCCATATTTCCGCGCGGCTGCCGGCGCCGATAAATACCACATCTTTTTCCAAACCGGCGTATTCCCGCAGGTAGACAGGCAGCATTACGCGGCCCTGTCCGTCGATCTCACAATCGCTTGCCCCACCGATAAAGAAACGGGTAAACTGTCTGGCTTTGGCATCGGTAAGCGGCAGGCCCTCTACTTTTTTGAGCAGCCGATACCATTCGGTAAGCGCGAATACATAAAGGCATTTTTCGCCCAGACCTTTGGATACGACAAATTTACCGCCAAGTTCATTGCGAAACTTAGCCGGCATGCTTACTCTGCCCTTGCTGTCAAGCGTGTGCCGAAATTCGCCGCCGAGCATGATACTCTCCTCCCAATTTACCACTCTATACCATAATATAACACTTCATACCACTTTATGCAACTAAAATGTAAAAATATTCCACCGGCATACCACTGAAGGCACAAAAAAACAGAAGAGGACAGGTCTTGATTCAGTAAAGTGAAGCAAGACCTGTCCTCCCGCGCACTTGCCTAGCAGGATATCAACGAATTATATACATATATTTACGAAACGTTTATGCCGCAGGCTTACGCAAATATGTTTTCGGAAGCCGCAACACCTTACAAGCAGGATATTTACATAGAAATATATGACGGCTTCGACGGACAAAACTATTTTGTGCTGCCATAGTTTATTTTTTGATAAAATATGCCCGTGTCAGAGCAGAAAAACGCTGGAAGCTCGGGCGTTTAAGCTGCTGACACGGGCATTTTGTACCGCTGCCGAATACCTACCTCAAAAACAGGCCGTACATCGCGGCATTTACCTTTTTGAGCCGATCCAATCGTTAAATTTCGCCAGTACGTCATCCCACACGGTCTGTTTATCGGTCTCGTTGAGTATCTCGTGGCGCATATTGGAATATATTTTATATGTAACATCATCATAACCGACGGTGCGCATCGTATCGACTGCGGCGATAAATTTCGGCACGCTGACCATGCAGGGATCCTCAGCGCCGGAAATAAACCATACGGGCAGATCTTTGTTTTTAACCTGCCAATCTTTATGGGAATATGTTTCCGTCAGCAGATCGAGCAGCGCTTTATAGCCATTGAGCGTAAAAGGAAAGCCGCAGAGCTTATCATCATCATACGCTTTGACATTATCCTCATTATAAGACAGCCACATGAAGCCCGACCATGGGTTCTCAAAGCCTTTATTGAATGAACCGTTGAAAAGATTATCACAGAACGGGCTGCGATAATGCTCGCCTTTGAATACCTTAATCAAACCGACAATTGCTTTGCCCGGGCCTGCCGCGGGATTTTCACTGGGGCAGCCGCTGACGACAAGCCCGTTAATCTCATTATCATATTTTTTGGTGAATACCCTGACGATAAGCGAGCCCATGCTGTGCCCGAGCAGAAATACCGGCTTACCAGGGAACTTATCCTTGAACCATGTCAGCACCTGATGTAAGTCTTCCACGACAGCCTGCGCGCCGTTGTCATAAAAATAACCCAGATCGTCTTCGGTTTTCACGCTCTCGCCGTGGCCGCGATGATCATTTATGATGCAGGCGATGCCGTTATCGGCCAGATATTCCATAAACGGCAGGTAGCGTTCTTTATGCTCCGCCATTCCGTGAGCAAAAACCGCCAAAGCAGCCGGCTCCGTTTCCGGCAGCTCCGTGATGACGGAAAGCGCCAAGCCGTCCTGCGCGGATGTGAGGGTGAATTTCTCCTGTTTTGACATTTCATTCTCCTTTTCTGATGCTGATTTTGTTTATTTACATCGATCAGTTATATTATAACGCCGGCAGTCTTAAAAATCCATTATAATTCATACGCAATGGAATTATGCCTGTTTGATTTTCGCCACGACAGTGATATACTGAATTAGCCCGAAACCGCAACAAAATGAGAGGCAAATAATGAATGATAATGAAAACAACAGTGACAGCAGAGAAAAAAAGAATATAAACTGGTTTGAAAATATTCTTTTGGGCTTGGTAATGTTTTTCGCCGGGCTGATGATCTCTTTCTTTCCGAAGATAATTTCATCTGTCAGTTTTATGATAATCGGCATAATATTCCTTATCGTCGGCATTACCGACGCCATAGCTTCCATACGCTACAAAGACAGTACCGGCGGTTGGAAGAGCGGCCTCATCAGCGGCATAGCCGCTTTGGCGGTAAGTGCTTTCTTTCTGCTTACCTATTATATTCCCGCTATTACCAACAAGATCAGTACGAATATTTCACTGATCGTTATAAGCGCCTGGTGCGTGCTGCGCTGCATTGTTACCCTGCTCGGCGTACTGACAGGCAAGATAAAACGCAAGGGCGTCGTCCTCCCGGCATTTATTACCGGTCTGGCAGGCGTGCTGCTGTTCGTATTCCGTCAAAACTGGGCTGTAATTCAACGTTATGCCGGATACGCGCTGCTCGCCGCCGGCATAGTAATGATATTTATCGGTTTTATGCAGCGTGCCGACAAACGTGAAAAAATCGAAAAAACAGAAAGAGAACAGCTGGCGGCAGAAGAAATTGAAAAGGCCAACAACAAAAGCGTAAAGCTGCTGGATAAGCTGAAGAAGAACAAAGACAGCCAAAAACCCGACGACCCCGTCCCCGCTGCTGTCGAAAACACAGAAGAAACAAACGATGAAGACAAAACAAATGAAGCAAAATCATCAAAGAGACACAAAGCAGGACAATAACAAACT
>CAZIQU010000071.1:0-7372 GCA_964541445.1 uncultured Lachnospiraceae bacterium
ATAATACCGCGCGGTATGGCCGCCGGTTACACCATCAATTTGCCTGACAATGACGACAATCATGTTTCCAAAGGCAAGCTGCTTGATGAAATCACCGTGCTTTTGGCCGGCAGATCTTCAGAGGAAGTAATGCTTGACGATATCTGCACCGGGGCATCCAACGATATCGAACGCGCTTCAAAGATAGCTCGCAAGATGATTACCGATTACGGCATGAGCGAGAAGCTCGGCCCCATAAATTATGCCGGTGAGGGCGACAATGTTTTCATCGGCCGCGATATGATGAAGAGCAAGTATGTCAGCGATGAGGTGGCTGCTGATATCGACAGGGAGACGAAGGATATAATCGATACCTGCCATAAGCGCGCCAAGGATATTATTGAGAAAAACCGCGCCAAGGTAACGATTATTGCCGATACGCTGCTCGAGCGTGAGACGCTCAGCGGTGATGAATTCAAACGCCTGTATGATACCGGTACTTTGGAAATCGCCGCAGTTGATGAAAACATGCCCGCAGAAGCGGTCGCCGACGCCGAAAAAACGGATCAAGCGAAGGATAATACCGCTATCGAAGAATAAGTTGCGAGGCACTGAAAAGTAATTGTTGAATTTGTGTGCTTTCATGGTATAATTGCAGAGATGGAAGCTTAGAATGTAATCTAGGAGGTGATTTCAATCATGTCAAAAGGAAAATTTATAACCGGTTTCGGACTCGGCATAGCCGCCGGGCTGGCCGCGAAATATCTGTTGGAGAATAAGGACGAGGTAATTTTGGTCGCGAAAGAAAAAGCCAGTGCCGCCAGAAACGAGTTCGGTAATTTTCTCGATTACGCCTCAGACAAAGTAAATGATATCGGCGATGAGGTGAGCAAAAAAGCCGGAGAGTATGCCGATTATGCCAAGGAACAGTTTCAGGGCATAAAAGAGAGCCTGGCAAAGGAAGAGGACAGCGAACAGTCTGACAGCGATATTTTCTAAAGAAAAGAGAGTTTCTCTATGCATTCGTGGGAATATGTGGTAATAGCTGCCGGAGCGGCGTTTGTCGCTTTGGTCATCTATCTTATCGTTACTCTGAGCAAATTAAAAAAGACGATAGCGGACATAGATGAACTGGTAGCCAAAAACAGCGCGGATATTTCGGCGCTCATTGCGAATGCCGGTGATATAACATCAAAAGCCAACGGTCTGGTGACCGTCGTCAGCGATAAGGTTTCCGGCGTCGCCGGTAATCTGAAGCAGCAGACCGGTTTTAATGCCGGAACGGTAAGCTCGCTCATTACGGCTGCCGGTGTTGTTATCTCTGCGGCAAAACTTGTCAATGGGTACGCCAAACAGCGCAAGGTCAATAAGTTAATAAAGAACGCCAATAAGAATAAGTCAGCTAAAATTTAGTCGGTTGAGAACGGGCCATATAGGCTTGTTCTCAATTGTCATATTTAGAAACTATTTATCATTATGGAGGTCTTCATGAAATTCTACAATTCAAAGGACATCAGAAACGTAGCGGTACTGGGCCATGGCGGATGCGGAAAAACATTACTTGCTGAAGCTATGGCGTATAAGACGAAGCTCATCGACAGAATGGGCAGGGTTGAAGAAAAAAACACCGTGTCAGATTATGATCCGGAAGAGCAGGCCAGAGCTATTTCAATCGGTATGACGCTTTTGCCGCTGGAATATAACGGTGTAAAGATCAACCTGATGGATACTCCGGGATATTTTGATTTCGTCGGTGAGCAGTTGAGTGCTTTGCGTGTCGCGGACAGCGCTATTATCGTCATTGACGCGATGAGCGGTGTGGAAGTCGGGACGGAAAAAGCATGGGAAATGGTTCAAGCAGCGAAGATTCCGGCGATGTTTGTAATAAACAAGCTTGACCGCGAGAATGTGGATTTTGAGAAGGCCTGCAAATCTCTGACAGATCTGGTCGGCACGAAAGCGGTCGTATTCACTGCGCCGGTAGACGAAGGCGTCGGTTTTGACAAGATCTACGATGTAATAAACAATGTTACATATCAATATGACAAGACAGTTGCAAAAAATATAGATACGCCGGACGGCGTCGAGCAGAAGAATGCCGTTCACAAAGACGCTGTTATCGAAGCGGCGGCTTCCGCCAGCGAGGAGCTGATGGAAAAATACCTCGAAGGTGAGGCCCTTACCGCCGCCGAGCTCAACAGCGGCATCGTTGCGGCAGTGCTCGCCGAAGAAATGGTGCCGGTGCTCGCCGCATCTACGCTCTCTGCCGCGGGGGTCGATAAAATACTGGATACCATAGTAAATGTTATGCCTTCGCCTCTGGCCGCTCATAGAGAGAAATATGACGAAAATAAACCGGCGTGCGCCTTTATCTTTAAGACTATTGCCGATCCGTATGTGGGCAAGCTTTCTCTCTTTAAGGTGATAGACGGTATGATTGTGCCCGGTCAGGAGCTCAATAATCCCGATTCCGAACGCAAGGAAAAAGTTAACCATATCTATACTATGGCCGGCAAAAAACAGATTGAGCTGGAAAAACTGCCGGTAGGAGATATCGGTGCTTTTTCCAAGCTGACAGACAGTGTTACCAATAACATTCTTTGCGTGGAAGTACCGCAGGAGCTGCCTGTTAAGATAGATTTTCCCAAACCGAATATCTCTATGGCGATCACGCCTAAATCAAAGGGTGACGAAGATAAGCTCAGCAACGGTATCGCCCGCATAAAGGAAGAAGACCCCACTGTGGTATTCGTGCGAAACGCGGAAACGAATCAGAACCTTGTTTACGGCATCGGCGAAATGCATATCGATGTGGTAGCCAGCAAGCTGAAGAGCAAATTCGGCGTGGCTGTCGAGTTGGAAGCGCCTTTGGTGCCTTACCGTGAGACTATAAAGAAAAAGGCCGCTGATGTAGAAGGCAAGCATAAAAAACAGTCGGGCGGCAGCGGTCAGTTCGGCGTTGTCGTGATAGACTTTGAGCCTTCGTTCAACATGGACGAACAGCTCGAATTTGTCGATCAGGTAGTAGGCGGCACTGTTCCGCGTCAGTTTATCCCCGCGGTTGAGAAGGGGCTCAGGCAGTGTGTGCCCGAGGGCATTTTGGCCGGTTACCCGGTAGTCGGGCTGCGCGCTACTTTGAAGGACGGCAAATATCATCCTGTAGATTCCGATGAAATATCTTTCGTGCAGGCGGCGCGAATTGCTTACCGTGAGGGTATGCCTAAGGCCGGGCCGGTATTGCTTGAGCCTATATATAAAATAACCGTCGTTGTCCCCGATAAATACATGGGCGACATTATGGGCGATATGAGCAAAAAGCGCGGCAAGATAATGGGCAGCGAGCAGGAAAAGGGCGGTTACACCCGTATCAATGCCGAAGCTCCTTACAGTGAAATGTTCAAATACGCTACTGAGCTGCGTTCCATGACGCAGGGCAGGGGCTCCTTTGAAATGGAGTTTGCCCGCTACGAAGAAGTGCCGGCAGCTTTCAGCGAAAAGATAATAGCCGACGCCAAAGCGAGAAAAGAAGCCAAATAAGAATGATGCCGCTTTAAGGCGAAGAAGCATGTTAAAATGCAGCAAATTAAAACTAACGGCATGAGCAGACGCTCATGCCGTGTTTCTATCCGTAAAAATATACTTTGCCGTTATTTGCTTTCCAGCAGATCCATTATTTCACCGACATAGCCGCTGTCGGCAAACTCGATGCGCCCATCATCGCAGGCTTTGGTCAGAGTGTTGTCGATCGGCAGTTTTACCATGGTATCTATTTTAAACTTGTCAGCGGTGGCGGCACCGTGGCTTTCGCCGAATATTTCTATCTTTTCACCGCAATGCGGGCAGAGAGCGTAACTCATATTTTCGACCAGCGCCAGCACCGGTATTTTCATCATTTCCGCCATGCGTACCGCTTTTTCCACGATCATTTCCACCAGCTCCTGCGGTGAAGTGACAATGACTATCCCGTCTACCGGTATACTCTGAAAGACCGTAAGCGGCACATCACCGGTTCCGGGCGGCATATCAATAAACATATAGTCTACATCGCCCCATTCCACTTCTGTCCAAAACTGGGTGACGGCGCCGGCAATGACCGGTCCGCGCCAGACGACCGGGTCGGTATCGTTTTCGGTAAGCAGGTTGAGTGACATAACTTCTATGCCGGTCTTTGTGCATACCGGGTATATCACTTTGCCGTTGCCTAATGCCTTTGTCTTCAGCCCGAAAGCTTTGGGGATGGACGGCCCGGTTATATCGGCGTCCAAAATAGCGGTCTCATAACCGCGTTTTCTTGATTCTGCCGCCAGCAGAGAAGTGACCAGCGATTTGCCGACTCCGCCTTTGCCGCTGACTACGCCGATTATTTTTTTGATATGGGTAGATTCCAACGGCTGTTTTAAAAAGCTTTTAGGTGTTGATGAAGTTTCGCGGTCTTCGCAGTTTTCGCCGCATGACGAGCAGTCATGCGTACAGTTGTCAGTCATAATCCAAGCTCCTTGCGCAAACTATTTTATTTCAATATACTTCGATTTTACTCTTTTTTTCGGCGAAACGGAATTGATTATGGAATTATGTCAAAAATATAGCGGAGGAAAGCCTATGAAAAGGACGATATTCGCTGTAATAATCATTTCACTGCTTTTTGCTGGCGCTGTGGCCGCCATCGTTAAATGCACGCTCATGAATGAGGGCGTTGTTGACGCACTGAGCGCGCAATATAACAAAAGCGTTTTGTATACTTATCCGCGCGGTATTATTTATGACCGAAACGGCATAGCCTTCACCAACCGCAGCGACGGCGATCTTTCTTTTTTAACGGTAAGCGACAGCGTGGGCGGCGTTGCTTTCTATGTTACCGGTGAACTCAGCAGCAACGACGGTGATACTACTTCTTCGGCCTGCCACGGGGTAAACGGGCTGCAAAAAGCATACGACAAGATATTATCAGGCGGCACGCCGATAAATGTAAGTGCCTCTGTTGATGCTTCCGGCAATATCCTGAAGGATTATGGTTATACAGTGGATAACGATCATCCCAACGAGGGCGGAAATATAACGACTACGCTCGACTACAATCTGCAGAAAGCTTTTGAAGATGAGCTTGCCGCAGTCGCGGCGGAAAAAGGCTATGAAGGGCTATGCGCCGTGATGACCGAGGTCGATACCGGCCGCATTGTCGCCATGGCGTCTTACGGCGGTTACCTCAACAAAACGGTTTTGTCATATCAACCCGGCAGCGTGATGAAAATCGTCACCGCAGCGGCGGCTTTGGATGAGGGGCTGGTCAGCGCAGATAGCCTGTATGAATGCAGCGGTACTGTAAAGGTGGACGACAGCGAGCGTCATTGCGCCTCAGATGCCGTCCACGGTACGGTGAGCGTAAAGCAGGCCTTTGCTCTTTCGTGCAACTGCTGCTTTTATGAGCTGGCAAAAAACCTTATTTATAAGGATGCCGACGGTAGCATGCGCAGTAAAGCATTGGATCTTGCCGAAAAATGGGGCTTCGCGGAATACGGTGATGAGCCCGAAGACGGTTTTGTGCTCAATTACGGCGGTCATTACAGCTTTGTCGAAAGTGACCTGTATAACGAGATGGATATCTTCAATGCGGCGCTGGGACAGGGGAAAATACAGGCTTCGCCCTATCTTATCAACCGTATAACCGCGGCGATAGCATCGGGCGGTAAAATAACCGAGCCGCACATAGTGATGAAGGTCACCGATGCCGCAGGGAATACGATTGAGAGCGAGGAAAAAGAAGTTTTCGATCTGGGGCTTGCCGAGGGTACAGTCACGGCTTTGCGGGATATGATGTGCCTTACGGCGGAATCGGGTACGGCGGCCCGCATGAATACGCTCGGCGATATGGGCGGTTTTGCCGGCAAGACCGGTACGGCGGAAAATATTTCCGGGCAGAAAGCGCATGCCTGGTTTACCGGGTATTTCCCGGCGGAAGAGCCCGCTTATGCGCTTACCGTTCTCATTGAAAACGGCGGCAGCGCGCCGAGCAGCGCCGTATATCTTTTCGACAGCCTTGTTCATTGCTATTACGATATTTTCCCGTATAAAAATAACGCCGACTGAGCTGCCGGCGTTTTTTAATTATTTTTGCCGCAAGAGCTCTTGCTGCCAGAAGGCGGTAAGCATCTCCATGCTCCATGCGGCATTGGCCGGGCTGGTGGATGGCATCACCGTAATGGGATGAGCCGCTGCCTCCGGAGCGTATTTTTCGTACAGTCCGGCGGCCGTTTTCCCGTTGGCTAAGGTCTTAATAATGCGGCTGCCGCTGTATATCAGGGAAAAATCATTGACCATGACATTGGCGATAGTGCTGTCAGATGAGCCGACGATATCGCACTCGGCAACCGTATCCCACAGAGCCAGCTTGTGTTCAATTATTAAAGCCTTTTTCTCTTCAATATCGCCGGGTACAGCGCAGTCGTATATCGCTGCCAGCATCTTCCAAAAACGGTTTTGCTTATGGCCGTAATAAAAACGCGTCTCGCGCGATTTCGCCGAAGGAAAACTGCCGAGAATCAGAATTTCCGAATCTTTTGAGTAAACCGGTCCGAATTCGTGATACAGGTGTTCTATTTGTTTCATTGTCGTATTTTAGCATGTTTTCGTCGTTTTCAGGCGTTTTTGTTGAATTATATTTTTGCCTTATATATTGAAACAAAGCCGCCGATAATATATTATATATCTATCACTATAAATGAAAGAGGCGATATCCGATGACACTTACCAAAGAAATGTCTATTCTGGACGTTGTACAGAAATATCCGCAGACGGTTCCCGTTTTCCAGCTTTACGGAATGGGCTGTATCGGCTGCGCGGCTGCCAACTTTGAATCTATTGAAGCCGGAGCTACGGCTCACGGCATAGATGTTCCCAAGCTTATGCAGTCTCTTAATGAATGTATAGCATAACAGATGTCTGAAAGTGCGGAAACGGACTGCGGGCTTAATGTCCGTCAGTCCGTTTTTGATAAAAAGGAAAATATGATATGAAGCGAATCATAAAACCCGAAACAAAAACAAAAATCGTCAGAATACTTAAAACGGTCTTTGAGTTTGTCATGGTGGCGGCAGGGTGCCTGATAATGGCGCTGGCTTTTAATCTCTTTTGTGTGCCGCATCAGCTGGCGCCGGGCGGTTTCTCCGGCTTGGCTGCTGTGGTATATTATCTTTTCGGCTTTCCTGCCGGTGTGGTGACCTTTGCACTGAGCGCACCGTGGTTCTTTGTGCTGCTGAAAGATAAGGGCTCCGGCGCTTTTGCCAAATCACTGTTCGGCACCGGTATGTTTTCTCTTTTTATCGACCTTACCGCTTCGTTCCACGGCGTAGTTGAAGATGTGTTTTTGGCCAGTGTTTACGGCGGTATCGTTATGGGT
>CAZIQU010000072.1:0-7346 GCA_964541445.1 uncultured Lachnospiraceae bacterium
GTAAACGAACCAGGCGGCACAGGCTTTTTTCTCGGCATCGCTGACCGTTGTATATATGTCGTCCACCGGCGGCTCGGAAAATACGGTTGTCTTACATTTTTTAAAAAGTGCGGCACTTATGCCCTCAGCGTCGTAGCGGTTTATCACTCTTACCCGCTCAACGCCGCCGATCAGCAAAAACTCTTTTATATCAGCCAGCAGATGCGCGGCTTCGCCGGCGAAATCATGCTTCTTCTCGGAATATACCCTCAGCACCATCTCATTCGCCCTCCTTGGCGGCGGCCAGCGCCCGCACACCGATGTCGCCGCGCATAAAGCTGTTTTCAAACTTAATCTGTTTTGCGTATAAATAAGCTTTGTCACGGGCTTCACTGAGCGTATCCGCCGTGGCGGCAACGCCGATCACCCGCCCGCCGGCGGTGTAAAAGCTTCCGTCCTTATAAGCGGTGCCGGCATGATAAAGCGTAACGCTGCCGTCATCAGGCAGCGAATCGGGCAGAGTCATCGCCAGATTTTTGCGGTAGCTTACCGGGTAGCCGCCGGAGGCCACTACCACACAGCAGGCGCATCGCGGATAAGATACCACCTCGGTGTCGCTCAGCGTGCCGTTACGCACGGCCTTCATTATTGTGAAAAGGTCACTTGCCAAAAGCGGCAGCACTACCTGCGTTTCCGGGTCGCCGAAGCGGCAGTTGTATTCTATTACCTTGGGGCCCTGTGGTGTGAGCATCAGCCCGAAATAGAGGCAGCCCTTAAAGGGGCGCCCCTCGGCGTTCATCGCCGCCACCGTCGGCAGGAATATCTCGCGCATGCATCTTTCGGCAATATCGGCTGTATAGTAAGGGTTCGGCGCTACCGTACCCATGCCGCCGGTGTTCGGTCCTTTGTCGCCGTCGTAAGCGCATTTGTGATCCATAGAGGAAGCCATCGGCTTTACGGTTTTGCCGTCGGTGAAGCACAGTACGCTCACCTCGGGGCCGGTAAGAAATTCTTCGATAACGATGTTGTTTCCGGAAGTGCCGAATATCTTGTCGGTCATCAGAGCATGAACGGCGCCTTCGGCTTCATCACGGTCGGCGGCAACGGTAACACCCTTGCCGAGAGCCAGACCGTCGGCCTTGACTACTGTCGGATAGGCGCATTTCTGCAGATAAGCCAGTGCCGCTTCCTCGGTATTGAAAACCTCGTAAGCAGCGGTAGGTATGCCGTATTTTTTCATCAGATCCTTGGCGAATACCTTGCTGCCCTCAATGGCCGCCGCGGCTTTTGAGGGACCGAAAGCCGGTATGCCGGCAGCTTCAAGCGCGTCGGCACAGCCCAATACCAGCGGGTCGTCGGGGGCGACTACCGCAAAGCCGATACCGTTCTGCCGGGCGAACTGTACTATGTTTTCCGTATCTGTGGCGCCGATGGCGACACATTCGGCATCGGCCGCTATGCCGCCGTTGCCGGGAAGGGCGTATATTTTATCTATTTCCGCGCTTTTTCGCAGTGCTTTTATCAGGGCGTGTTCGCGGCCGCCGCCGCCGATGACCATTACTTTCATAATTATTATGTTCCTTTATTTTAATGATGGAAAAGTCGCTGATGCGTAAATGCCATGACCATGCCCAATTCGTTGCAGGCGGCGATCACATCGTCGTCACGGACGGAACCGCCGGGCTGAGCCACATAAGTGACGCCGCTGCGGCGGGCACGGCGAATATTGTCGCCGAATGGGAAGAAAGCGTCGCTGCCCAGCGATACGCCGGTAAATTTTGCCAGCCATTCTTTTTTCTCGCTGTCGGTGAGCGGCTCCGGTTTTGCGGTGAAGAAATTGCTCCAGACGTTTTCACCTAATACATCGGCACTTTCGGCTTCGGAGAGATAAAGGTCGATGGTATTATCACGCTCGGAACGCGACAGCTTGGGGTTGAACTTAAGCGCCAATGTTTTGGGGTGCTGACGCAGATGAAAATTATCCGCCTTGGAGCCGGCCAGCCTTGTGCAGAGTATGCGGCTCTGCTGCCCGGCACCCACGCCGATGGTCTGCCCGCCCTCGGCGTAGCATACCGAGTTGCTCTGCGTATATTTCAGAGCGATAAGCGCCACAAGCATGTCGGTTTCGGCCTCAAGCGGCAGCTCGGTCTTTGCCGTTACGATCTCGGCAAGCATAGCCTTGTTTATCTTTACGTCATTGCGCCCCTGCTCGAAGGTGACGCCGTATACCTGTTTGTGTTCGATGGCATCCGGCACATAGCCGGGGTCGATTTGTATCACATTGTAATTGCCGCCGCGCTTCTTTTTGAGCAGCTCCAGCGCTTCGGCACTGTAAGCGGGGGCAATGACGCCGTCGGATACCTCACGGTATATCTGTCGGGCGGCGGACAAGTCACACTCGTCGGAGAAAGCGATAAAATCGCCGTAGGAGGATACCCGGTCGCAGCCGCGTGCCCGTACATAGGCCGCCGCCTGCGGGCTGAGCGTTTCATCGTCAACAAAGTACATTTTGCGCAGCGTATCGCTGAGCGGCAGACCCAGCGCCGCTCCCGCCGGCGATACATGCTTGAAGGAAGCGGCGGCAGTAACGCCGGTGGCTTCTTTCAGCTCACGCACCAGCTGATAAGCGTTGAGCGCGTCAAGAAAATTGATATAGCCGGGCCGTCCCGAAAGCACCGTCACGGGCAGCTCGCCCTGCGCCATGAAAATGCGCGCCGGTTTTTGATTGGGATTGCAGCCGTATTTAAGCATGAGTTCTTCAGCCATGGAAAACACCTCTTTATTTGTATTTATTGATTATCTTATCGCGGTATTCGCCGGTTTTTATGTTGATGCGGCGCACATAAAGCGCGACGCGGTTATCCTCATTGAGATCGGCCCATATTTTTTTTGCCAGCTCGTCGGTGCCGCCGGAAAGCTCTACCGCTGTCGGCGGAATGTCGTACGGCGGCAAAGGATTGCCGTCGCCGCGGTATGTATGTATCAGCAGCCCCTGACCGCGTTCGGGCTTTTGTACCTGTGTGTAATCGTGCACGGCTCGGCCGCCCGGCTGCATGGTGGAATTGCGCAGCACATCAAGCTCAAAAGAGAAGCCGCCCTCTCCGTCAAGCGTTACCATGCCGCTGATACGCGGTGTGTAGTTGGGGGCGTCCGGCTCGTATTCGCGTGACGCCAGCGCCTCGCGAAAGCTTTTGCCCGCCGCGAGAAAATCGTATACGGTATCGGTTTGATCGCCGTTGGTGACGACGGTGCGGTTATCGTATACCCTGACCGGGGCATAAATGATCAGCGAAGGATCGATGAGCTTGGCCGGATCGACAGCTTCGGTACGCAGGGCGTCGCCCTGAGCGGTAAAGCGCCGGTTGCGGCTGTTTTCGCTGCGGCCCATGATAAAGTAAGCGATTACGGCATAGCGCCCGCACAGGCTCTTGCCGATAATAATGCCTCGGCCCGGATAGGGATTTTCGGCTAAAGTTTTAAATGTCATTTTTCTCCTCCGCTATTCTTTGCGATATTTCCTCGGCGGCCGCCGGCAGCAGCACCCATTCGGCCTCGCGCATAACGCGCTGCTGCAAAATCTCCGGCGTATCGCCCGGTTGTATGTAAACGGCTTTTTGGGCAATTATCTCACCGCCGTCGGTGATCTCATTGACAAAATGCACGGTAGCGCCCGTGACTTTTACGCCGTATTTCAGCGCTTCTTCATGAACCCTGAGCCCGTAGAAGCCGTCACCGCAAAATGACGGTATCAGTGAGGGATGCACATTGATAATGCGGTGCGGATAAAGAGAAGTGAAGGACGCGGAGAATACATAAAGGAAACCGGCTAAAATGATCAGCTCGATGTTGTTTTCCCGCAGCATGTCCGCTGCCGCCTTTTCAAATCCGTCACGTCCGCCGCAGGCTTTTTTTGTCAGCACCGCCGTTTTTATGCCGGCAGCCGCGGCGCGCTGCAGCGCGTAAGCATCGTTGTTATCGGCAATGACCAGTGCCAGCTCACCGCTTTTTAAGCTGCCGGCTTTTTCGGCGTTGATCAGCGCCTGCAGATTAGTGCCGCCGCCGCTGACCAGCACGGCTATTTTCGTTTTCACCTGAGTATTATCCTCTCCGTGTCGTTTGCGGTTATCTCACCGATTATACCGGCCTTTTCGCCGGCGGCGGCGAGTTTGCGCAGCGCTTCGTCGGCATACTCGGGGGCGAGCACCACAGTCATGCCGATACCCATATTAAAGGTGTTGAACATATCTCTTTCGGGTATATTGCCGGTACGGCTCATTACCTTAAATACCGGCGGTATTTCAAAGCTGCTTTTGTCGATGACGGCGCACAGTCCCGACGGCAGACAGCGGGGAACATTTTCGTAAAAGCCGCCGCCCGTTATATGCGCGGCCGCGTGTACGGCGCTGCCGCCGAGCCCCTTAAGAGCGCTCAAGGCTTTTACATATATTTTGGTAGGCGTCAGCAGCTCTTCACCCAAGGTTTTGCCGAATTCATCATAGCGGACTTTGATATTTTCTTCATTTACGTCAAATATTTTTCTTACCAGCGAAAAGCCGTTGGAATGTACCCCCGAAGAAGCCAGCCCGATAACGGTGTCACCGGCCTTTACCTTCTGCTGAGAGTAAAGAGCGCTTTCATCGGCCATGCCCACGCTGAAACCGGCCAGATCGTATTCATCGGGTGAATACATGCCGGGCATTTCCGCCGTTTCGCCGCCGATAAGGGCGCAGCCGGCCTGCACGCAGCCCTCGGCGACGCCGGAAACTATGGCGGCTACCTTTTCCGGTACATTTTTGCCCAAAGCAATATAATCGAGAAAGAAGAGCGGTTCGGCGCCGCAGCAGACCACATCGTTCACGCACATAGCCACGCAGTCGATACCGATGGTATCATGCTTATCGGCTAAAAAGGCGATCTTCAGTTTAGTACCGACGCCGTCTGTGCCGGAGACGAATACCGGGGAGGTCATGCCGGCAAGCTCAGGGCGGAACAGCCCGCCGAAGCCGCCGACACCCTCCACCACACCCTTGCGGGCGGTACGGGCGATATGGCTCTTCATCAGTTCTACCGCTTTATAGCCGGCGGTAATATCTACTCCCGCCGCTTCGTAGCTTTCGCTTTTGCTCTTTGTCATTTATTTTATTTCCTTTTTCAGTTTTTCCTGCAGGGCGCTGTCTTTATCGGCCAGCTTTTCGGCCGCCTCAAGGCGCATGGTTTTGAGCCTGTCCGCCAGCGTATCGTCACTTAAGGCCAAAATTTCCGCGGCAAGCACAGCGGCATTTTTGGCGCCGTTGATCGCGACCGTGGCTACCGGTATGCCCGAGGGCATCTGTACGGTGGCATAAAGCGCATCCACTCCAACAAGCGCACCGGAATTTATCGGTATGCCGATTACCGGCAGTACCGTATTGGCGGCTATCGCTCCGGCCAGATGCGCCGCCAGTCCCGCTGCGGCAATGATCACTCCAAAGCCGTCCGCCGCCGCGTTTTTGGCGAATTCAGCTGTTTTTTCCGGCGAACGGTGCGCCGAATATATATGGGCCTCATAGGAAATGCCCAGCTCGGCGAGCATGTCCGCCGCCTGCTGCACAACCGGCAGATCGCTGTCACTGCCCATTATTACCGCCACTTTTTTCATCTGCATAAACTCCTTAATAAAAAATACGCGCAAAGCTTACGCTTTCCGCGGCAGTATACCGAAAAGACGCCATAGTGCCTGACAATTTAAGGCTGTCGCGTAGATACTTCCGCCCCGTATCGGCGGAATTATATGGTATGATTTATTTTACCATATTTTCGCGGGTGTGCAACAGGATAGCCGCCGATATAAAAAACTGCGGGGGCTGACAGCGGCGGCTTTAAATCAAATGAACAGGCAAAATAGTAAGCGGCGCGCCCTCTACAATATCAGCGCTAAAATTATCAGCATGATCAGCCCGGGGATACCCAGCAGCCCCACGGTGACAGCGGTGAAAACATTGACGCCGATGCCGAAGCCGAACATGGCGAAGATGAAATTGAGCAGAAAAAGCAGCAGCCCGCCCAACAGCGAATTGAGCACAAGCCCGACGATGAATTTAAGCGGCGTTTTAAAAACCGTAAATAGAACCAGCCCGGCTACGAGCAGTACTGCCAAAGTGATAAAATAAGCGCCCAGTCCGGCCGCGGAAATTCCCGTATCCATAAATGCGATCCTCCGTATAAAACAGTATATGCGCGGCGCTGCTTTTATATGAACAGCACGTTTTTAATACTTTCTTGTGGCGCGATTTCGGCAGCAGTGTTATTATTTAAGTATGGAAACCGATAAAATACTCGCGTCAGCAGGAGCTTTTTCTGCGGAGGGCTTCATTATCAGTCAAAAAAAGACCGCCGGTCTGAAATACGGGCGCAAAAGCTCGGCGGATAACGGCTGCGGCTGGATCGCCGCCTATAATTTTTTGCACTGCGCCGGATATGAGATCAGCTGCGATGATGTGATCAAATCACTGAGCAGAACGCTATTTTTCGGCGGCGGCCGCGGTACATCCTTTCCGGCGGTGCTGTTTTATCTGCGCCGAAGAGGCTGCCGGCTGCGTATTGCCTGTACGCGCCGCTCGGCCCTGCGTAGGTGCGAAAGCTCGGCGCGCGGCGTGATTATGTATTACCACCGCCGCGGCGGTCATTTTGTCAGCTATGAACACGCGCAGGGTGTGCTTTATCGCTTTTTCGGCCTGAGTGACGGAACCGTGCCGCTGATGAGCATGGAACATTTTTTCAAGACCTATCCCAAATTTGCCCTGCTGGCAGCGGCATATTCTGTTGAGGATGATGGAAAATGAAAGAAAGAACGGAAACACGCGATATAATAACCCGCATACCGGCGGTCGTGGTGATAGCGGCGGGAGTAGAGCGCAGCCAATCGCTTTGCTCTTGGGCGCTCCTTGCAGGGGTGTCGTTAGCCGAAGCATAGCTTCGGACTCCGCCGCAAAGGGCCGGACTTTTTCGAGAGAAGGTCAAGGTCAAATTCCTGACCCGGGCAGTTTGTTTGTTTTCAGCCTTTAAACTTCAAATTCAACACTCCAAACTTCACACTGTATTACATTGACCTGCCCGCGGCGCATGCTTATTGCAGCATGCAGTTGAATATAAGACAAACTCACCGAAACCGCGGCACTACGGTTTCGGTGAAAAGGAGGTGTCCGGCAAGCGCACAAGCACGGCATTTACAATGCCGTGCGCTTAAGCGCGCCGTGACAGCGACGCGGAAGCGCCGACCCGGATGATTGTGGTAATAAGTATATGCGCCGCGGGATGCGCGATACCGCCCCTGGTTTTAAACCAAACGAAATGCGCTTGGCATTTCGTTTGAGAGGAGCAAATGTGAG
>CAZIQU010000073.1:0-7188 GCA_964541445.1 uncultured Lachnospiraceae bacterium
GATTGAGCAGATCGCCGGGCGTCATTTTGAGCTGGATGATTTTCAAATTCAATCGGTAACCCGCGGCCGTGAGGCTGTCGGTGAGGCTCTTGTCAAGCTGCGCCACGCCGGTACGCTTTATTCGGGGCGCGGCACTTCCACCGATATAATCGGCGCCAGCATCAGAGCCTATGTGAGCGCGCTGAATAAAATCGTATATGAGGAGAACGGCAGATAAATGAAGCTTGCTTTTTCTACCAACGGACGTGAGAAACGTGATTTTTATGGGCTGTGCGGCACTGCTTTGGCCTACGGCTTCGACGGCATCGAGCTGCACGATCTTTCGCAGGAAAGCTTTACCGGCGAAAACGGGCCGCTGACGGACGGACGCATAAATGCCGCCCGCCGCTTTATGGCGGAAAACGGTCTCAGCGTGCCCTGTATAGACTGCACCTGTAATATGGGCGACATAAACACCGTAAAAGACAATGCCGAAAAAATAAAAAAATACATCACTGCTGCCGCCGCGCTTAAATGCCGCTATGTAAGGCTTTATGCCCGCCGCAGCGATGCCGGCAATGAGGATGAGGCTGTAAAAAACTGCCTTAATATATTGCTGCCGTACGCGCAGAAAAACGGCGTGATACTGCTGATTGAGACTGTCGGCGTTTATGCCGATACGCAAAGGCTCAAAACGCTGCTTGACAGCTTCGCCAGCGACACTATCTGCGCCCTGTGGGATGTAAACCATCCTTACCGCTTCGGCGAAAGCGCCGAGCAGACGGTAAAGAATCTCGGTGCTTATATAAAACATGTCCATCTGAAGGACTCTTTGACAGAGGACGGCAAGACACACTTTTGCCTTATGGGTGAGGGCGATCTGCCTATAAACGAATTCATCGCCGCGCTGCGCTCGATAAATTACGACGGATATTTTTCTCTGGAAATACTGCCGGCATGGGTAAAGGAACTCGGCGAAGACGATATCATGTTCACGCATTTCGTCAATTATATGAGCCGTTTTGACGATACCTCCAGAAAAGCGCCGGTATATTATTACAACAACAGGCACACCGGCCGATACATCTGGAAAAAGGACGCGCTGATCGATCTGACCTTTTCCCAGCTGCTTGACCGCATGGCCGATGAGTTCCCCGATCAGTGCGCGTTGAAATATACAACTCTCGACTACACCCGCACCTACTCACAGCTGCGCGACGACGTTAATGCTTTTGCCAAAGCGCTTATCGCGTTAGGCGTAAAACAGGGCAGCCATGTGGCCATTTGGGCAACGAATGTACCGCAGTGGTATCTCACCTTTTGGGCAGCGACCAAAATAGGCGCAGTGCTGGTGACCGTGAATACCGCTTATAAAATAAGCGAAGCGCAATATCTGCTCGCTCAGTCGGACACCCACACGCTGGTGATGGTGAACGGCTTCAGAGATTCCGACTATGCCGCGATAATGAACGAATTATGCCCCGAGCTTACGGAAAACGATTCGCCGGACGGGCTGCATGCCCGTAAGCTGCCGTTTTTGCGCAACATTATTACTGTCGATTTTTCAATGAAAGGCTGCTTAAGCTGGGAACAGGCGCTGGCTGCCGGCCGCGATGTGCCCGATGAAGAGCTGAGCTGGCGCGCGGCGGCGGTAAACAGCCACGATGTAGCCAATATGCAGTACACCTCGGGGACGACGGGGTTCCCGAAGGGCGTCATGCTCACGCATTACAACATTGTCAACAACGGCAAGTGCATCGGCGACCGCATGGATCTTTCCACCGCCGACCGAATGATGATACAGGTACCGATGTTTCACTGCTTCGGCATGGTTTTGGCGATGACGGCCTGTGTAACGCACAGCGCCACTATTCTGCCGCTGCCATACTTCTCGGCCAAACCGGCGCTTGACTGCATCCATCAGCAGCAGATCACTTGCTTTCACGGCGTACCTACCATGTTCATCGCCATGCTTAATCACCCCGATTTTGCCCGCACCGATTTTTCCTACATGCGCACCGGCATAATGGCCGGCAGCCCCTGCCCGGTGGCGGTGATGAAGGATGTGGTGGAAAAGATGCACATGGACGAGATTACCATTGTGTACGGACAGACTGAGGCTTCTCCGGGCTGCACGATGAGCAGCACCGACGACCCGCTTGAAGTGCGGGTGGAAACCGTGGGGCGGCCGCTGCCGGAAATAGAATGCAAAATAGTCGACCCGGAAACCGGAGCCGATCTGCCGGACGATACCATCGGTGAGTTTGTGGCCCGCGGCTATAATATAATGAAGGGCTACTACAAAATGCCCAAAGCCACCGCCGAAACGGTAGACGCCGACGGCTGGCTGCATACCGGCGATCTGGCACTGCGCACACCGGAGGGCAATTACCGCATAACCGGGCGGCTGAAAGATATGATCATCAGAGGCGGCGAGAATATCTACCCCAAAGAAATAGAAGAATTTATTTATACTCACCCAAAGGTAAGCGATGTGCAGGTCATCGGCGTGCCTGACGATAAACTCGGCGAAGAAATAATGGCCTGTATCATACTCAAGGAAAACGAAGAAATGACCGCCGACGAGATGAAAAAATATGTGGGAGACAATATGGCGCATCATAAAATACCGCGCTATATCGAGTTCACCGATGAATTTCCCACTAATGTCGCCGGTAAGATACTCAAATACAAGATGCGCGCCGATGCCATTGATAAGCTAGGGCTCAAAAAAACGTAAAATGCGGCAAAATTTTCTTTATTAGTGAGAGTTTTACTGTATAATTGAATGAATATATAGGGGGAACCGACTATGGAAATCAAGATCGAAAAAACACAAGCTCCGAAACAGAAACCCGACTCCGCGGTGCTGGGCTTCGGCAAATATTTCACCGATCACATGTTCATTATGGACTATGAGAACGGCAAAGGCTGGCATGACGCCAGAATTGTACCTTTCGCCGATATTCCGATGCACCCGGCGGCCTCGGTACTGCATTACGGCACCGAGATATTTGAGGGCTTGAAAGCTTACCGACGCGCTGACGGCACAGTACAGCTTTTCAGACCGACGGAGAACATTAAGCGCATGAATAATTCCGCCGAAAGACTCAGTCTGCCCCTGCTGGATGAGGAATTTGCGCTGACGGCACTGACAAAATTTGTAGAACTTGAGCAGGACTGGGTACCTTCAGAGCCCGACACCTCGCTTTATCTGCGCCCGTTCATGTTCGGCGTTGATCCTTTTTTGGGCGTACACGCGCCGAACAAGGTCATGTTCGTCATCATCGCCTCACCGAGCGGCTGCTACTATAAAGAGGGTCTCAACCCGGTGAAAATCATGATAGAGACCGCCGATGTGCGCGCCGTCAGAGGCGGCACCGGCTACGCCAAATGCGGCGGCAATTACGCGGCCAGCAACCGCGCCGGACTCAAGGCCGAGGAAAAAGGCTATTCACAGGTTTTGTGGCTTGACGGCGTGGAAAGAAAATATATTGAAGAAGTCGGCAGTATGAATGTTATGTTCAAGATAAACGGCAAGATACTCACGCCGAAGCTGACCGGTTCGGTACTGCCCGGCATAACCAGAAAGTCGTGCATAGAAATACTCAAGGACTGGGGCTATGAGGTAGAGGAAACTCTCATCTCCGCCGAAAGTCTCATTGAAGCCATGAAGAACGGTACTTTGGAAGAAGCCTGGGGCACCGGCACCGCCGCCGTGATTTCTCCGATAGGGCAGCTTGCTTACGGCGAAGGTGAATTCGTCATTAACGGCAACAAGATCGGTACGCTTACCCAAAAGCTCTACGATGAGCTCACCGGCATCCAATGGGGTATAAAGCCCGATAGCAGAAACTGGATCTGCCCCATAAAGAAAAACTGATATGCGCCTTACATACCGGGCCAGGCGTGTTACGCTTTTTGCCGGGCATTACGGCAGCGGCAAGACCAACTTGGCCATAAATTTCGCTTTGGCGCTGAAAAAGGAATATGAGCGGGTATCTATTGCCGATCTCGATATAGTAAACCCGTACTACCGCACGAAAGACGCGGCAAAAATGCTCGCGGAAGCCGGCATACATTTAATCGCTTCCGATTATGCCGATACCAATGTAGACGTACCGGCCATGCCGGCGGAAGCCTACGCCGTTACCGACGATAAAAGCCGGCATGCCGTTATCGATGTCGGCGGCGACGACCGCGGCGCGCTGGCGCTGGGCCGTTATACCGATAAGCTGAAGCAGGAAAACGATTACGATATGTATCTGGTGGTCAACCGTTTTCGACCGCTTACCCGCGACGCTGCGGGCGCGCTGAAAGTAATGCGCGAGATCGAGCAGGCGGCAGATATGAAATTTACCGCAGTTATAAATAACTCAAACTTAGGCGGCGAGACCACCGCGGCCGACATTATCACCGGCGACGCTTATGCCCGTGAGATCGCCGCGGCCGCCGGATTGGAAGTGCGATTCACCGGCGTATTGGAAACATTATATGAAGAAGTACGCGGTACGATAAAAAATGCCGTACCGATAAAGCTCTATGTAAAACAGAGCTGGCTCAAATAGGAGGAAACAATGGCAAAGGTTACTTTTAACACCGACAGATGCAAGGGCTGCGGTCTTTGCGTCGGCGCTTGCAACAAAGGGCTGGTACAGCTGGCGACGGATAAGATAAACGCCAAAGGCTACCATCCGGCCGAAGTGAAAAATCAGGAAGAATGCGTCGGCTGCGCAATGTGCGCCACCATGTGCCCCGACTGCGTCATAACCGTGGAGAAATAGGAGGAAAACATGACAGAAAAAGTTCTCATGAAGGGCAACGAAGCTTTGGCAGAGGCCGCCATAATGGCCGGATGCCGCCATTACTTCGGCTACCCGATCACGCCGCAAACAGAAGTAGCGGCATATATGGCAAAAAGAATGCCGCAGATCGACGGAGTATTTTTACAGGCGGAAAGCGAGATCGCCGCTATAAATATGGTATTCGGCGCGGCGGCTGCCGGTGTCAGAGTAATGACTTCTTCATCATCTCCCGGCATTTCGCTTAAGAGCGAAGGCATATCTTACATAGCAGGCTGCGATCTTCCCTGCGTTATCGTCAACGTTGAGAGAGGCGGCCCCGGTCTGGGCGGCATACAGCCCTCACAGTCCGACTATTTTCAGGCTACCCGCGGCGGCGGACACGGTGACTATCACCTGCTGGTACTGGCTCCCGCCAGTGTGCAGGAAATGGTCAGCCTTACTTTTAAGGGCTTCGATCTGGCCGACAAATACCGTATGCCGGTCATGATACTGGCAGACGGCACGATCGGGCAGATGATGGAGCCGGTCAGCCTCGATATGGGCGAAGTAATACACTGCGACAAACCGTGGGCGCTCACCGGCACACACGGAAAACGCCCCCGCAATATCGTCAACAGCCTGTTTTTGCAGCCGGATGAGCTGGAGCAGGAAAACCTGAAAAGGTTCGAGAAATATAAACAGGTAGAGGAAAACGAAGTCCTTTACGATGAATATATGGCCGATGACGCCGAAATAATAATCGTGGCTTTCGGTATTGCCTCAAGGGTATCGCAAAACGCCATCGACGCCGCTCGGGCAAAGGGCATAAAAGCGGGCATGATCAAACCGATAACCCTCTGGCCTTTCCCGAAAGATGTTCTTTATAAAAAGGCCTGTGACGATAAGACAAAAGCCTTTATCAGCGTAGAGCTTTCGATGGGTCAGATGATAGAAGACGTACAGCTGGCTACTCAATTTAAAAAACCGATACATCTGGTAAAAAGAGTGGGCGGCATGATCCCCTCGCCGGAAGAAGTGCTGGCCGAAATAGAAAGAATAAACGGAGGAATGAGCAAATGATAGTATTTGAAAAACCGCAAGCGCTTACGGACACCGTACTCCACTACTGCCCCGGCTGCACTCACGGTATAGTTCACCGTTTGGTCGCGGAAGCGATAGATGAGCTTGATATCGGCGAACGCACCGTCGGCGTGGCTTCGGTAGGCTGTTCCGTTTTTGCCTATAATTATTTTAACTGCGATATGGCACAGGCCGCGCACGGAAGGGCGCCGGCGGTAGCCACCGGCATAAAAAGAGCCGATAAAAATAATATTGTATTCACCTATCAGGGTGACGGCGATCTGGCCGCTATCGGTACGGCGGAAATAGTACACGCTGCCGCCCGCGGTGAGAATATCACCGTTATATTCATCAACAACGCCATATACGGTATGACCGGCGGACAGATGGCACCGACTACCCTGCCGGGGCAAGTCACACAAACTTCGCCTTACGGACGCGATGTTGAAGCCGTCGGTTATCCGATAAAGGTCTGCGAAATGCTCTCGCAGCTGGACGGCGCCGGCTACATCGAAAGAGTGGCCGTAAATAATGTAAAGAACGTAAACAAGGCTAAAAAGGCCATACTAAAAGGCTTTAGAAATCAGGTAGAGGGAAAAGGCTTCTCGCTGATAGAAGTGATATCCTCCTGCCCCACCAACTGGGGGCTGGCACCCGATAAAGCGCTTAAATGGATTGACGACAACATGATACCGTACTATCCGCTGGGCGTATACAAAGATAAAAACGCCGACAAGGAGGCCGAATAATGAGCGACACGAAACAAATTCTTATAGCCGGTTTCGGCGGACAGGGCGTACTTTTTACCGGTAAATGTCTGGCGAACGCTGCTTTGACGGAAGGTAAGCAGCTCAGCTGGCTGCCGAGCTACGGCCCGGAAATGCGCGGCGGTACGGCCAACTGCAGCGTGATTATCAGCGACAGGCTCATCGGTTCGCCGATCGTTGACAAGCCCGATATTCTTATTGCCATGAATCTGCCTTCGCTGGATAAATACGAGGACGCCGTAATAAGCGGCGGCTTCATCTTTGCCGATTCTTCACTCATCGAGAGAAAAGTAAAAAGAAGCGATCTAAAGGCTTTTTATGTACCGGCCACGCAGACAGCTTCGGACAAATCGCTCTCCGGGCTGGCCAACATGATTATGCTGGGGAAAATGCTTAAGGAGTGCCCGGTCATAAACTATGACGAGCTGCCGGCGGTATTGCAGAAGGTGATACCGGCAAAGCACAAAGACCTGTACGAGTTCAACCTCAAAGCCATAAAGACAGGTTACGAATTTAATTAAGGAGCCAGATGCTTGTAATCATAGGATTTGTAGCGGTTGACCTCATATCCTTTGCCT
>CAZIQU010000074.1:0-7171 GCA_964541445.1 uncultured Lachnospiraceae bacterium
AATAATAAACACCGGAGATGCATCATTTGGTAAGCCAGTAAGAATAACTGCAAATACATATATGGGTAAAAACGGCATAGTAAACATTGAGAGAGAAGTATCTATGAGTGGGACATCTCACTCAAAGGGAGTATATATTTCCGAATACGGCAATCTCGGCAGCGATAAATATACCGATTCCTTCGGTCATACGCAAATGGGCGGGCTGGCGCTGAAGCTGACGAGCATAGTAAAAACATATATGAACGTGAAGACCCGTAATATCGAATTCAATCTTTTGCAGCGCTGCGCCGCGCATCTGGCCAGCGAGACCGACATTGAGGAAGCAAAAGAAGCCGGCAAAAAAGCAGTGGACTACGCCTTGGCCGGCGAGACCGGTCAGATGGTTGCTTTCAAGCGTATAAGCAACGACCCCTATCAAATAGAAATGATACTGCTGCCGCTGAATAAGGTGGCCAATTATGAGCAGACGGTGCCGATAGACTGGATCAATAAGGACCGCAGCGGCGTCACACAGGAATTCATGGATTACGCACTGCCGCTGATTCAGGGAGAGACGCACATGCCGCGGGAAAAAGGGCTGCCGCATTTTGCCAAGCTGAAAAAGGTCAAAGCGAAATAGTCGCCCCAAAGCACGGTTGGGATATCACGCCGCACGGCGCGATATCCTTTTATATATCCGTAGATTTCCGCTTACGCGAATATCGGCTTACGGCTTACCCTCCCGTGCAGCCGTATTTTGATAAGCATAATAATTTTCAGGTGAAAAATGAGCAAAAATTACAGCACGACCGCCGAAGCTGAGCTTAAAGAAGAGCGCCGCCGCCGTTTGAAAAAAATTACGGTGGCAGTCGGAACGGCGCTGGTCTTCATCTGCCTGCTGGTATTTAACCGATGTACTTCATATTATACCGACGATTACCTCTACGGGTTGGATACGCTCGCTTCGGGCAATGTTTTCGCGGCGGAATACCGGCAGTATATCGGCTGGACGGGTCGCTCTGTGGTGCATATCATCGCCCGCCTGTTTTTGCTCATGCCCAAAGATGTCTTTAATGTCTGCAACGCGGCGGCTTTTGTTTTATTGCTGTTTTCGGTATGCCGCCATATAAAGCCGCGCAAACCGGCAGAGGCCGCCGTTTTTATCGCGGTGACGGCGCTGCTGTGGCTGTTTCTCCCCAATTTCGGCACCACGGTGCTCTGGCTTACCGGCGCCTGCAACTACCTCTGGGGCACGCTTATCGTGCTGAGCTTTGTGTATGTTTACCGCCGCGCTTTAACCGACGGCGCGGACAGGCTGCCCGGCGGCCTTAAAGCAGCAGTTATGTTTTTATTCGGCGCGGCGGCCGGTTGGTGCAATGAAAACACATCGGCCGGCGCGCTGCTGCTTATTGCCGCGCTCAGTGCCGTTTACGCGCTCACCGGGCATCGCCGCCCGCGCGCATGGATGCTCAGCGGTGTCGCCGGCAATCTTTTGGGCTTTATAATGATGATAACAGCGCCCGGCAATGCCGCACGCCTGAACGCTTACAAGCTGCAGAATCCGGCGCTCATTCTTGATTATTCGCAGCGAGCGATCATCTGTCTAAAGGAATTTTTGATTCTTTCACCGATGTTTATTATCGTGATCATCGCATTGGCGGCTGCTCTGAAAAAAAACGACGGCAAAAATAAAGCTGCCGCGCTGATAATGAGTCTGTACGCGGCGGCATCCGCCGCCATGGTCGCCGCCATGTTTTTTTCGCCGCAGATACCGCAGCGCAGCTTTTTCGGCGCCACGACATTTTTGGTATGTGCTGCCGTCATGGGCGCAGCCATTCTTGTACAGGTGGGGGTCCGCTCAAAAATTGCAGTTCGCGTGGGCTTGGCTGCTGTCGTATTGGCGGCGGCGGTCTGTTTTGTCGGCGCGTCTATGTATATAGTAAAAATAAAGCAGGCCTACAACCTGCGTGATTATTACATCGCCGTTCAGCGCGAAGCCGGCTGCGAAAATGTCATAGTACCGGCGATAACGCTGCCGCAGTCCGCTTTCAGCTCTTACGGCTACGGGCCCGATCCGCTCTATCGGGAGTTTGTCCTCACCGCTTCGGCTGTCGAATATCAGTACAAAGATCTCAATACCATTCAGAGCGTTCCGCAGCAGCTTTGGGATGTTGTATTTAACTACGCCGATTATTCGCTTACCGACTGTATTGATCTGGAAAGTTACTTGCAGGCGATCAGCGGCAGAGACGATATAATCGTCTTTATCGCCGCACAGGGTGACTGCCGGCAGGCGATAAGCGAAGAAGCCGAAAAGCTCATGGCCGGGCTGGGGCTGAGCCTGCCAGCGGAAAACACCGCGTTCGCGGCGGTCATCGACGGAGAGACGGTAACTGCGAATGAGTACGGCAAAAACGGCGAGTGGTCATATACTTTGCCGGACGGCAGCGCCGTAAATATCACCTGCGGTAACGACGCAAGCCTGATCTGCGGCGGCTTTGATTATGCGGTCGGCGCCGAAGGCCTCAACATTGCCGTATATAATAAAAACGAACAGCATTTTACCGACAGAGTAGTCTTCCGGCCGCTTGACGATATGGCCGGGTATCTGCTGATAAGATAAAATCGTCATGCGGATAAAGCACAACAAGCAAAAAGCTCCCCGCCGCTTCGTGCAGCGGCGGGGAGCTTTATTTACAGCAAAACCGTTTATTTCATCAGTTCACAGATCAAATTAGAAAATTCCACCGGGTCGTCGACCGGCAGACCTTCAATAAGAAGCGCCTGATCGTACAGCAGTCTGGCGTATTTGCCGATCTTTTCATCATCGGCAGCGGCGGCATAAGCCGCCTGCAATGCTTTGAATACCGGGTGCTCGCCGTTTATCTCCAGTATCTTGTCGGCCTTTATCTTGTCTTGATTAGGCACCTGATTGAGTACCTTTTCCATCTCGATGGAAAGCCCGTCGCCGCTGGCAAAGCAAACTGCGTGATTCTTTAGCCGCTGTGAGAGCCTTACCTCCTTCACCTTGCCTTCAAGAGCGTTTTTAAGAGCATCAAACAAAGGCTGGTTCTCCTTGGCGGCATCCTCGGCTTTTTTCTTTTCTTCTTCGCTGAGCTCTATGCCGAGATCGTCCTCCGCCACATTGCGGAATTCCTTCTCTTCATATTGACCCAAAGTCTTCAGAGCAAATTCATCGACATTTTCCGTGCAGTAAAGTATTTCGTAACCGCGCTCGCGCAGCGTCTCACACTGCGGCATCTTGGCGATCTTTTCGGCGCTTTCACCGCAGGCATAGTAAATATATTTCTGGTCGGGCTTCATGCGGGTAACGTAATCCTTAAAGGAGGCGTATTTATCCTCATTGGAAGTCACGAACATGATCAGATCCTGCAATACCTCTTTATGCGTGCCGTAGTCGGAATAAAGCCCGTATTTCAGCTGCAGACCGAAGTTTTTAAAGAACTCCTCATATTGCTCACGGTCCTTTTCCAGCATATCTGCCAGTTCGCTCTTGATCTTTTTCTCTATTCTCACAGCAATGGCTTTAAGCTGTCGGTCATGCTGCAGCATTTCCCGGGAAATATTCAACGAAAGATCCTGCGTATCGACAAGCCCCTTGACAAAGCTGAAGTAATCAGGCAGCAGATCGGCGCATTTCTCCATTATCAAAACACCGCTGGAATAAAGCTGCAAGCCCTTTTCGTAATCGCGGGTATAGTAGTTGTAGGGTGCTTTTCCCGGTATGAACATCAAAGCGTTATAATTGAGCGCGCCCTCGATATTTACATGAATGACCTTCATAGGGTCGGTATAATCAAAAAACTTATCCTTATAGAATTGATTATATTCTTCCGGCTTGATGTCGGTTTTCGCACGCTTCCAAAGCGGCACCATGCTGTTCAGCGTTTCATCCTCACGGTAATTGTCGTATTGCGGCTGATAATCCTCGGTCTGCTTCTCTTCCTCGGTGGCTTCGATGAGCTTATGCTTTTCCACATTCATTATTATCGGGTAACGGATATAGTCGGAATAATGCTTAACAAGCTGACGCAGCTCATATTCCTCGAGATACTGCGAATATTTTTCCTCATCGCCGTCATCCTTCAGCGTTAAAGTTATCTGTGTGCCGTTCGTATCTTTGTCGCAAGCCGTTACCGTATAGCCGTCACAGCCTTCAGATTCCCATTTCCAAGCTTCTTCACTGCCGTAGGCCTTGCTGACCACCTCAATCTTTTTGCTGACCATAAAGGCGGAATAAAAACCGACGCCGAACTGGCCGATGATGTCAATATCGGCTTTTTCGGTGTTTTCCTTCTTAAAATTCATCGAGCCGCTCTTGGCGATAATGCCCAAGTTATCCTCAAGGTCCTGCTTGCTCATACCGATACCGTTATCGGCTACGGTAAGGGTGCGAGCGTTCTTATCGGCGGTAAGCCTGATAAGAAAATCGCCGCGGTCGATGCCCGATATATTTTCCGTAAGACACTTATAATAAAGCTTGTCTATGGCGTCGCTGGCGTTGGAGATCAGCTCGCGCAGGAATATCTCCTTATTAGTATAAATGCTGTTGATCATCAGATCGAGCAGTCTCTTCGATTCGGCTTTGAACTGTTTTTTTGCCATTGTGATATTTCCTTTCGAACATTGTTTAGCACTCATTTAAATAGAGTGCTAACAATAATATACATCAATGCTGAAAAAAAATCAATAGTCTTATTCATTATAGAACGATTAATCGCCGGTGATATAATTGCAGACAGAAGACGGCGCCTCCGCATACGCGCAGTATAAAAAACGGCCGCGCCGCTGTAATAATATACGGGGTATTGAAAGCTTGGACAGATACCGTTTGCTCACCGGCGGCGGCGAGGCCTTCGCCGAGATATTGCGCCAGTGCGGCAGCGCCCGGCGCAGTATATATGTTAATATGTTTATTTGGCGTGACGACGCCATCGGCACGCGGCTGGGCGAAGCACTTTTGCTGGCGGCGCGGCGCGGTGTGAAAGTAACTGTCATAAAGGATAAATTCGGCGGCGCCTACGAGCTGGCAGAGGAAAGCGGCCGAAGCTTTTGGCACGGCGGGCACAGCCCGCTGCTGCGTACGGTTGCGGCGGTGCTGCGGCTGTGCATGCCGGCGAACAAGCGCGTACAAACGCGCGCGGCAAAATATAATGAAACAGCTGCAGCACTTGCCGCACACCCGAATGTAATAACCGATACCGACCGATACCGGTTTGACCATACAAAGTTTTATATTTTTGACGAACGGGTGCTGATCTTCGGCGGCGTAAATGTCGAGGATAAAGAAGTAGAGGCCGATGTGACCGGCGCGGTCTATCACGATTTTATGATCGTGACAACAGGCGAAGACGAGGCGGCAAAATTTCGCCGCAGCTTTACCGCAGGTTATACGCCGCAGCAGGAAACGCCGGTCTATGTATTCAACGCCATAACGCCGCGCGGCTATATCAACGGTATTCTGCCGGCATATCTTGATTTTATCGGATCGGCAAAATATACGCTTTCAATAATGATGCCGTACATCGGCGACAGACGCATTGAAAAAGCACTTTTAACCGCGGCGATGCGCGGGGTGAGCATTTGTTTAATCTTACCTCAGCAGGCTAATATGCAGCACGACCTCAATATGTACGCGGCTGAGCGGCTTTACAGCCTAAGCAACGGAAAAATAAAAGTAATGCTGACGCCGCTGATGTGCCATGCCAAAATGATGATCGCCGACGGCTGTCAGCTCACGCTCGGTTCCGCCAATCTCAACCGCGACGGTGTATCACGCGGTTGGCAGCTGAACTGCTTTATTACCGAGGCGGCGGCAGTAAAGGCGGCAGCCGATGATTTCGCCGCCGTACTGAGCGGCGCGGCAGTCTGCCGCGATTTCGTCTATTCGCCGCTGCCGGCCCATCTGGAAGCCATAATGCAGCGATGACACCGCAGGAAACGCAAAACGGGAACGGTACAATTAAATGAAAACGGAAAAAAGCATTTCACTGGCCTATGAGCAGCTGCGCAGCTGCCGGCTCTGCGCCCGCGGCTGCGGTGTCGACCGTATGGCGGGAGAACGCGGCTTTTGCGGGCAAACGGCACAGATAAAAGCGGCGCGGGCTGCGCTGCATTTCTGGGAGGAACCGTGTATATCGGGCAGCCGCGGCTCCGGCGCGGTTTTTTTCAGCGGCTGTTCTCTGCAATGCGTTTTCTGCCAAAATAAAGCGATCAGCCGCGGTGATGCCGGTAAATCAATATCAGCGGAAAGACTGAGCGATATCTATCTGCAGCTGCAGGCACAGGGCGCGCACAACATCAATCTGGTGACGCCGACCCATTTTATTCCGCAGATAATCGAATCTGCAGCGACGGCACGCGGACTTTATAACCGTGGGGCAACTGCCGACATGAAAGAGCGGGCGGTACTCACCGTCCCCATTGTTTACAACACCTCGTCTTACGAAAGCAGTGAGGCGCTGGCGCTGCTTGACGGTACCGCAGATATTTATCTTGCCGACGCTAAATTTTACTCTCCGAAGCTTTCCGAGCGCTATTGCGGCGCGGCGGATTATTTCCGCGTCTGCCTGAACTCCCTGCGACAGATGGCTGCGCAGACCGGAGCGGCCCGTTTTGACGCGGACGGCATGATGCAAAAGGGAGTTATTATCCGCATACTGCTGATGCCGGGACACCTTGACGATGCCGAAAAGCTGGCGGAAGTGCTGTACAGCGAATTCGGCAACAGCGTATATTTCAGCTTAATGAGCCAATATACCCCCGTGGATTTGCCGGGCGAATACGCGGAGATAGACCGCAAAGTCAGCGCGGAGGAATATGACGCTTTTATTGACTTTGCCGTTGACCTGGGCATAACCAACGGTTTTATGCAGGAGGGCGATGCCGCCGAAGAAAGCTTTATTCCGAACTTTGACGGCGAGGGCCTCTAGAAGAGCTTTCCGCTTTTGACCGCACGTCGCTGTCACGGCGCGCTTTAGCGCGCGGCATTGTAAATGCCGTGCTTGTATGCTTGCCGGACACCTCCTTTTCACCGAAACCGTAGTGCCGCGGTTTCGGTGAGTTCGTTTTTATTCAACTGCGTGCTGCAATATGCAGGCGCCGCGGGCAGGTCAAGGTAATGCAGTGTGAAGTTTGGAGTGTGGAGTGTTGAATTGGGAGGTTAAAG
>CAZIQU010000075.1:0-1892 GCA_964541445.1 uncultured Lachnospiraceae bacterium
ACCTCCTGAAGCTCATGCCCGGGCAGAACTCCCAGCTCATCAAGCAGCATGCTGCATACGGCCTCATATTCGCTGCCTGCCTTATCGTACTGTTTCATGCCTATCAGACAGCCGATACGCATCGCCTGCATTTCTTCTTCATAAGGATAAAATGATACCGCCCGATTAAGCACCTCGTATATGGCTTTGTATTCACCGTTCTGACGGCAAATATCGTAGGCGCATTTCAGGCAGGCCGCGTATTTATGCTGTAAGCTTACCGCGTACGGAATAGCCCACATTTCACCCGATTCTTTGGGGAGAAACTCGCCGCGATAAAGGCTCAGAGCCGACATACAGGCGGAAAGTCGGTCTTCGGCAGAAAGATCCTCTGAGGCACCGAGTGCCGCCTGCGCGGTAAAAGTTTCGATATCCAGTTTGTACTCGCAGTCACTGCTGAGACTGTAGGTATTTTTTTTGAAAATAACAATATTATCGGCAATAAAGCCTTCCGCCTCAAACATTTTTCTGAGGCGGTATACGATGTTTTTCAGCGCATTGGAAGGATTATCGCTTTCTTCCTCTGCCAAAAGTATATGAATAAGTTCCTCCTGTGTGACTACCCGGTCCCTGTTGAGCAGCAAAAACTGCATCAGCATGATCGCTTTTGTCACACGAGAGCCTTCTGCTACGATAAGCTTGTCATCGCAGCGAACCGAAAAGTCACCCAGAAAACGAACCTCAAGGTTTTTACAGTCCATAAATCACCGATACCCCGCTATAAAACATTTTCGTTTTACAATGTATATTATTTTCTTTATTATACATTATTCCGACGATAATTACGAGAAAAAATGACACAATTTGAATTTCTAATTTTTAAGGCTGCGATTTTCCCGCCGAAGTGTTCAGCCTCGCAGGCTGACAGACCCGTCACAGAGATAAAAAAATACCGCTTTAAGCGGTATTTTTTTATCTCTTCTTCTTTTCTTTGACTTTAACGGCTTTACCCACGCGGCCGCGCAGATAGTTGAGCTTCGCCCGACGGACTTTGCCGTACCTGACGACCTCGATCTTGTCGATACGCGGTGAGTTCAGCGGAAACGTTCTTTCCACACCCACGCCGTAGGAAATCTTTCTTACGGTAAAGGTCTCACGCACACCGCCGTTCTGTCTCTTGATAACGATGCCTTCAAATATCTGTATACGCTCGTTCTTTCCTTCAACTACCTTAACGTATACTTTGACGGTATCGCCGATGTTGAACGGTGCGATGTCGCTTTTGAGGCTCTCAGCCTCCGCAAGTTTAATAAGATCCATATGTTCTTTGCTCCTCCTTCCACCCGGGCGTTCTTGTACCACTAAGGATTAACAGCGGACCGCCGTATTAGCCTAAAAAGTATATCACAGTAAAACAGGCGTTGCAAGCGCCGCGCTCAAATTTTATTATTTATTCGCCGTCATCGGGTATGAAGTCGGTAACATCGCAGATAAGGTCCGGCCGCCGCTCCGCGGTCAGGCGCAGGCTCTCCTGCAAGTGATATTTTTCTATTTTGGCGTGATCACCGGACAAGAGTATATCCGGCACTTTCAGCCCGCGAAACTCATAGGGCCTGGTATACTGATCGTACTCCAGCAGGCCGTTTTCAAACGATTCCTCCGCTGTGCTTTCGCCGTTGCCTAATACGCCGGGTATGTAGCGCGAGACACTGTCCATAAAGCACATAGCCGGAATATGCCCGCCTGTAACTATATAATCGCCCATGGATATTTCGTCGGTAACGCACAAATCGAGAGCCCTTTTGTCTATACCCTCAAAATGGCCGCAAAGCAGCACGACTTCCGGGCAGGCGGCATATTTTTTAGCCGCCGCCGTCGAAAAACGACGCCCGCCCGGCGTGAAATAGATAACG
>CAZIQU010000075.1:1902-7160 GCA_964541445.1 uncultured Lachnospiraceae bacterium
CAGCTTACGTCCGCCGAGTGCCGCCTGTACACAGTCATATACGGGCTGCGCCTGCATCAGCATGCCGGCACCGCCGCCGTACGGATAATCATCGACACAGCCGTGTTTGTTGAGGGTGTAATCGCGGATGTTGAAGATATTTATGCCGACAGCACCGGCGGCGACTCCCCGGCCGATCACTCCGGTATTTTTATACTCCTCAATCAACTGCGTATACAGCGTCAGCACATTGAAGATCATTCCTCCACCGCCTCGCTCATATCGGCGCGCATCGTACCGGCGCAAACATCTATCTGCCCGATATACCGGTTGAGAAAAGGCATCATCACTTCGCCGCTGTCGGTGGAGAACACCAACACATCCGCCGCACCGGTCTGCAGCACATCGAGAAGCGTTACGCCGCTGAAGCGTCCGGAGGTATCGGTAACACTGAGGCCCTTGAGATCTTCGATAAAATAACGTCCCTCTTCAAGTTTCATGGCATCAACGCGCTTTACGGAAACGAAAAGCCCCCGCATGTGCTCCGCGGCGGTACGGTCTGCTATATCCGGCGACGATATGAGGGCTCGTCCCTTATGAAACCTTACAGCTGATACCGCGTACTCACGCTCCGCGGCGATAAAATACTTGAGATCGTAAAACCGGTTTTCATCATCGGTTATCGGCAGCACCTCGATCTCGCCCTTCAGTCCGTGCGCCCCGGTTATCTTGCCTATTGTAATAATATCTTTCATTTATCCTCTCTGTCCCCCACAGTAATGCTCGAAGCCGAAAAGCTTCCGGCATCCGAAGAGATTCGCGCCGTAGAAGAAAGACGCGACAAAATACCTTTAAGCCGGCCGTTGAAAATATATAAGCCGGTCATATTGTTGAAGCGCCCCTCGATAAGATTGCCGTCTTCATCAAAATAAGCGTTTTCGCTCTTGTAGGCCTCGCAGTACTCCTGCAGCAGATAACCGTTGGCAGAGGCGAAGGAAACTGCTCTTTCCCACTGTTCCGTCGTCAGATCGGCGCCGACAAAAACATTGTGCGCACCGTACATATCAGTGGGTTTAACCACCCATCTGTCTTTTTCGCGCAGCACCCCGGCGATGTCGCCGTATGAATTTATGAGCGCCGTATAAGGGATATGCTCTTTAACAAAAGCAGCTTCTTCATCGGAAAGCAGCGTCAGTGTTTCCGGCCGGCACAGCACAACGAAAATAAGTTTATTATGCACTATCTGTGTGCGCAGGTGACCCTCTATACAGGTATGCCCGGCAAGCGCGGCCTGACAAAAGGCCTGTGTGGATGTGTAATTTTTCATTATATCTGCGGTAACGGCACGCCGGTAGAGCAGGTCAATACGCTTATCGCCGTAATAAAGGCAGTTGTGCTTGTATGAAAGCTGGCGGATATCCGATACTACGGTTTCGTAACCCTTTCTCTCGAAATTTTGTTTTATAGCCAAAAATTCCTGAACTGTGGCATTTTCGATATAGTCGGTTATCGCTATGACCGGTTTTTCTATCTTGTATTTATATTTGCCGTAAACCTCAAGGAGAGCGCCTGTGATATTATCAAGAATATCGTAACAGGCGAAATCGTTTTTCTGCAAAAATGAATCAAAGACCCCGGTAGAGGAGATACACTGGGTAATGTCATGTTCTTCTTTCATGGCGGAGGTTCCATCGGTATTGAACTCGCAAAACTTAAAATCACCGGTATCTTCATTGTAAAAAAGATCTATTCTTGCTACCGGCACGCTGCAGGGATAATAAGAATCCGCCAGAATCATTTCGTCAAGCTCGGGAGAAAAGCCGAAAAGCGCCCGATATTCCTCATCCTCCAGATAATGCTTTATCACCTTGTCAAAGATCGAATAGGCTGTTGAAGCTATCCCGCGAAATCTTTCCGTATCAGTGTGACTGAAAAATTTAGGCACGGTAAGAAATTTCACTTCCGGGCGGTTGTAGATCAACGCTTCCTTGGCGAAGGTCTCCCGCAGGGACCTGGTCTCGCCGTAAAACACCTCCCGGTTTTCTTTCACAGCTTCCAGAAAGGCACTGTCAAGTTCCTTCAATTCTCCGTCCTCCTCTGATCGCATATTCTTATTTGTTTTATAAAGAGTTCTTTGAACGCCGAAAGATAAACAGTTTCTGTGGTGTTAAGCGCTCCGCCGGCAGCGGCATCCGCACAAAGCTCTAAGCCGAAATCGTAAATTCTGCGGCCGCACACAAGAGCCTCTCTGCCTTTTTCCGCAAGGTTTCGCTCAGTCTCACGGTACAGCTCATCACCGCCGGCAAAGACAGCCGCGTATTTACACAGGTTTGCCCGCGAATAGGCGATACCCTTCAAAACAGCTATGTATGAAAGAATATACTCAAGCGGCATGCTGTCGGCCTGTCTCACTTCCAGATATGTCTTCGCCCGCACATTGGGAAAGATCATGCTCATGGCGTATACCGCTTCGTCCGCACTCATCGGCCGTCGCGCAAATATGTTTTTAAGCGGCATCGACCCGGTAAAACGCAGATCTTCGCCTGCGGGCATGACGATCGGCGGAACATTGAGCAGGTAAGCGGCATACTTACGGTAAGTAAGCTCACCGCTCAGCGCGCCCGGCACATTGCCGCAGCGGTCGCGGTCGGTGTTGTTCCATATACGGCTGCGCATCATCCGTCCGCACGCTTTCCCCTCAAAAATCGGCGTATTATCACCGAAAAAGGAAAACAACAGACCGAGAAAACTCAAGACCGCAATTTTCCGTCCGAAATCAGCCTCATCGGTATAATCCAGCGATACCTGCGTCGAGGCCGTTCCCTTCATCATATTATGCGCATACTTTTCGGTAAAATAATCATACATATACCGATAGCGTTTTTTCGGTATAAGTTCCAGCTCGTTTATTCCGCTTACCGGGTGATACCCCAGCGCCGTCAGGCGCAGGCCGCGCGGTGAAAGCACCGCGTTTACTTCCCGCGCAAACCGGCGATACTCATCTTCTGTTTCGTTTACCGTACTTTTGGGCTCGATGCTTACCTCAAGCTGAGCCGCCGGTTCAATAGACAGTGACGCGCCCGGGCGCTGCGCGCCGATAAGCACGCCGTCCTTATATACCGGCATTTCGTACAGCGGCAAAAGCGCGGAGATTATTTCGCGCACGCCGCTGCCGCCCGAATAACAGGCGGATACGCCGCTGCCGACGTCAGTGATAAAATGCTCCACCTCAATACCGGCCTTTACGTCGCCGCTTCTTTTTTCGCCGCTTTTCAGCACAGCGGCAATACGCCGCAGATTAAGCTCATATATATCCGAAAAATCCGTATTCATTTTCACCGTTAGTATTATTATACACCTTAACATTGTTTTAGTGAAATTGCCGGGGCGCGTTATTGCAAAAGCAATGATTTTCTGCTATATTATTTTCATTCTTGAGACCCGCGGAGGCAAAATGAAAAACGTAAGCACAAAGGCGGATATTTTAAAACAAGCGCAGGAACTCGGCGTGAAATTTATCCATCTGCAGTTCACCGACCTTATGGGAGCGATGAAAAATGTTTCCATCACCATAAAACAGCTGGAAAAGGCACTCAATAATGAAATAATGTTCGACGGATCATCCATAGACGGCTTTGCCCGCATTGAAGAATCCGATATGTACCTGCGGCCGGACATCACGACATTTGAGATTTTTCCGTGGGAAAAAAGTTCTCAGCCGGAAGCCAGACTTATCTGCGATATTTATACCGCCGATGGCAACCCTTTTGAAGGCGATCCGCGCTACATTCTCAAGAAAGAGCTGAAAAAAGCGGCTGATATGGGTTATTCCATGTGCGTAGGCCCGGAATGCGAATTTTATCTGTTTAAGGTAGATGAAAACGGTGCGCCGACGCTGACTACCAACGATACCGCCGGTTACTTCGACCTGGCGCCGGTCGATCTGGGCGAAAGCGCACGACGCGATATGGTAACCGCTCTCGAACAAATGGATTTTGAGATCGAAGCCTCCCATCATGAGTGCGGCGACGGTCAGCACGAAATAGATTTCAAGTATTCGGACGCGCTTTCCGCTGCCGATAATATTATGACATTCAAGCATGTGGTGCGCGTTATTGCGCAAAAGCACAATATGCACGCTACATTTATGCCAAAGCCGCTGAAAAAGCAGCCCGGTTCGGGTATGCATCTAAATCAGTCGCTTTTCAAAAACGGCGAAAACATCTTTTGCGATGAAAACGGCCTCGACGGGCTCAGCGATGAAGCCTACCGCTATATAGCCGGCATACTCAAACACGCCAAGGGACTTTGCGCCGTCACGAACCCGACGGTAAATTCTTACAAAAGACTTGTTCCCGGTTATGAAGCGCCGGTATACATCGCCTGGTCGCATAAAAACAGAAGTCCGCTGGTAAGGATACCGGCCAAGCGCGGTGTTTCCACCAGAATAGAGCTGCGAAATCCCGACCCCGCGGCCAACCCCTATCTGGCGCTGGCGGCGTCACTGGCGGCCGGACTGGACGGCATTGAAAATAAGCTGGCAATACCCGAAGCGATAAATTCCAACCTTTATCATATGACATTGGCAGAAAAGGCCGCCAAGCATGTGCAATGCCTGCCGGAAACACTGAAAGAAGCCATCGGTGAATTTGAGGAAGATACCCTGCTGATGGATACGCTGGGGCTGCACGCCCGCACCCTTTTCATAAAAGCCAAAGAACGTGAATGGGACGCCTACCGCACACAGGTGACCGACTGGGAAGTGAAAAATTATCTGAATACATATTGATTTGATAAAGACGAAAAGAATAACATAATGAAGACGGGAGCCAGCGGGCTCCCGTTTCTTTATTGTTTTATATCGGCTTTGTGCTGCCGATAACATCATTGTACTCTGCTTGCGAATTACATCATCAGCTGTTTTTCAGGCAGTCAGTTCGTTATTTTTTTTCGCCTTTCTTGTGGGAATATCCGTACAGAACGCCTCGAGAACGGCAATAAGTACCAGCGCTGTCAGCCCGGCGGTAAAGCCGCCGTTATAAAGGTTGAAGCCGCCGTGGAAAGCGCCGGTGTAACCAACCAGACAAATATGCATGGCACCTGCCAGCACGCCCCAGCCGGCGCCCCAACGTCCGGAGATCGGCGACATGCCGGTAGCAAAGCAAAGCCCTACCGTAAGCCCCTGCGATGCCAGCGACAACGGCGTAAGCCAAATGATAATGGCGTAGCCCAAAGCGATGGGCAAAGTGTTCAGCGGATGCGAGCCGTTGCCGGTCCAG
>CAZIQU010000076.1:0-5947 GCA_964541445.1 uncultured Lachnospiraceae bacterium
GACTTTGGCCAGATATTTCAAAGCTATCTCCGAAGCCTCGGCCTTAGATCTTTTCAGCACATGCACCTGCGCGCTGACGCAGTTTTCCAATACGGTCATATTATTGAACAGATTGAACTGCTGAAAAACCATGCCTACCTGCGTGCGGTAACGCGAAAGGGATACCCCTTTTTTGAGAATATCGGCGCCGTCATAGAGAATCTCACCGGCATCGGGTGTTTCAAGCAGATTCAAGCAGCGCAGCAATGTACTTTTGCCGCTGCCTGAGGCGCCGATAACGGTAACGACCTCGCCTTTTTCCACGGCAAAATTTATATCACGGAGAACTTTATGTTCGCCGAAGCTTTTCTCCAGATGTCTGACCGAAAAAACCGTACTCATCGGTGTTCCTCCGTATGCACGGTAATGACACTGCGGCTGTCGCTTTGAGAGCCCATCACCGTATAGGTATCGCTGCCGTCCATTTTCTTTTCCATAAGCCTGAGCAGGCGCGTTACCGTAAATGTCAGAAAAAGATATATCACGGCGATAATGGCGTAAACCTCAAAATAACGCAGATATGTACCGGCAGCCGATTTGGCCATAAAGAAAAGCTCCGTAACGGCTATCACATTCAGCACCGATGAGTCTTTGATGTTGACGACAAACTCATTACCGATGGAAGGCATAATGTTGCGGACAGCCTGCGGCAGCACCACATAAAACATCGCCTGAGCATGCGTCATGCCCACAGAATACGCGCCTTCCGTCTGACCGCTGTCCACCGAGATTATCCCGCCGCGAATGATCTCGGCCATATAAGCGCCGGTATTCACCGAAACAATGAATATGGCCGCGGTCAGCATCGGCATATCGATACCCAGATATTGCAGAGCCCCGTAGTAGATAACGCAGGCCTGCACGATCATCGGCGTACCGCGAAAAACCTCGATATACACGCCCAAAATGAATTTTATCACCTTGACAAGCGCGCTGCGCACCGGACTGTCGTTCTCACCGGTATGTATGCTGCGTACCGAAGCGACGATCAGCCCGATGATAAAACCGATCACCGTAGAGGTGAGCGATATGAGCATTGTATATGCGGTACCGCGCAGAAACAAAGGCCAGTACTCTTTAAAAATATAAACGACCCATTGCCAAAATGTCATAACGCCTCACCTCGGCTGCTCTTATTCTTCGCTGAGCGGCTGATTATTTATGGCGTCAAGCATCATCTGTTCACGCTCATCCTGCCCTATGCCGGCTAATATGGCGTTGATCTGCGCCGTAAGCTCATCACTGCCTTTCGCCAGTCCGACAGCCACGGCGGTATCCTCCGCAGAAGTGATGAAGCCCTGCCCCTCGGCGAATTCAACATAAGTCAGAGAAGGGTTTGCCGCCACAGCGGCCAGCGCGCCCGGCTTTTCGGAAATATATCCGTCGATCTTGCCTGAGGTAAGCGCCACGATCATCGCCGGGAAGGTCTCCATGGCGGTCTGCTGCTGCACGCCTTCGATTTGATCGATCACCGAATAATGGAAGGTGTTGAGCTGCCCGGTGATCTTCGCGCCGGAAAAATCGCTCAATGAAGCGGCATCGGCATATACACTGTCGGCGTTTACGACTATCACCAGTTCACTCTGATAATAGGCATCGGTAAAATCGATAGTTTCCGCTCTTTCGGCGGTGGGGCTCATGCCGGCGATAATAGCGTCTATTTTGCCTGATTGCAGCGCCAAAGGCAGGCCGTCCCACTCTATTTTTACAATCTCCAGCTCCAGGCCCAGTTCTTCGGCTATTTTTTTGGCCATCTGCACATCATATCCGTCGGCGTAGCCGCCGGAAGAAAGCGCCACGCTGCTTTCGGTCTCGTTTGTCTGCGTCCAGTTGAAGGGCGCGTAGTTGCATTCCATACCGACCTTAAATGTCGTTTTTGTTTCTTCCTTCTGACCGCCGCATCCCGTCACGGTCAGAATCAGTGCTGCGGCCAGTACGACCGCGATGATTTTCTTTTTCATCTTTTTCCTCCGAAAATAAAACACGGCATGCCCTATCGCTCATGCCGTGTGATATCAACGGATTCCAAGCGATAGCTCTCCACATCATAAATGTGACAGTTGCCGGAATATTGTTCCGACACCCAGCGCATTACCCGCGGCAGCGGGAAATGTACTTCGGCGGCTTCTCCTCTCCTCTGCGGGTCTTGCCGGACCACTATACGGCAGGGATAATATCGGCCGCGCCTCTATCAGCGTGTTTTCTATATTGTGTTGCATTATAATGCCGTATCCGTCATTTGTCAAGTTTTTTATTGTTTTTATCAAAGATTGCCGCGCTTAAAACTTACTGCCGATATCCGATTGAAAAAAACGCTGTTTATGCTATAATTTGTTTTATTAATGAACGGAAGTCATCTGCTTATGGGTTCTAACCATGCCGGAGGGAAAAAAACTTTCTTTATCGCCGCGATGACGGCTCTTATTTTGTTGTCCGCCTGTACGGGCGCATCTACCGGCAAAGTAACACAGCGGGAGGCCGAAGCGACCGACGGGACACGCAGCGTCACACTCTATATACCGGAAATAAGCGAGGATGCCGCGGTGGGCAACGACAGGGTGAAGATAGACCTCTCACATGTATCACGCGGCTATATTGCCGTAAATTACACCGGCGACAACGAAAAACCAAAGATGCAGATTACCTATGCCGATGAGGTCTATACCTACAACCTCGCCTCGCCCGGCGAATACGCCGTTTATCCTCTTTCCTGCGGCGACGGCAATTACAGCGTCAATATATATGAAAACATTTCCGGCAATCAGTACATGCAGGCCTACGGCAAGAGTTTTTCCGTAAAGCTTGACGATGAGTTTCTGCCGTTTCTCTACCCCAATGTATATGTTAATTTCACCGCCGACAGTCAGGCCGTGGCGCTCAGCAACAAACTTACCGCCGATATCGGCGATGAACTTGATGCGGTGGCGGCAATTTACGATTATGTGACCGGCAATATCTATTACGACGAAGACAAGGCCGCCGATATCGACAGCGTTTACGGTTATATTCCCGACCTCGACGATGTATTGCGCAAGCGCAAGGGCATATGCTTTGACTACGCTTCGTTGATGACCGCCATGCTGCGCGCACAGGATATACCGACAAAGCTGGTCTTCGGTTACGCCGGCGAGGCCTACCATGCATGGATAAGCGTATATATCAAAGAAGTCGGCTGGATAGACGGTATAATCGAATTTGACGGCGTTGACTGGACACGCATGGACCCGACATTCGCGGCCAACGGCGCCACCCAAAATTCGCGTATAAGAGAATTTATCGGCGACGGCAGCAATTACAACCCCACATATTACTATTAAGCCCAAAACGGAGGGTAAAAGATGAGCAACAAAAAATACAGGCAGGTCAGACCGGGCAAAATCGCGTTGATGTGCAAGCAGCTGGCAATGCTGTTGAACGGCGGCGTAACTCTGCATGAGGCGATGAGCATTATGGCGCAGAACGCAGACTCGCAGGACGAAAGAAAGCTGTATACGCAGGTGTACGAAAGCCTGGAAGCGGGAGAAGCACTCGGCCTCGCGCTGGAGGATACCGGCAGGTTCCCCGATTACATGGTACACATGGTCGCCATCGGCGACACCTCGGGCAAGCTGGAGGAAGTGCTGAACGCCCTCTGCCTGTATTACGAGCGCAGTGAGGCGATCGAACAAAGCGTCAGAAACGCCGTTTTATACCCGATCATCATGGTAGCGGTAATGATAGCGGTCATTGCCGTACTGTTGATACAGGCCCTGCCTATATTCGCTCAGGTTTTCGTGCAGGTGGGAGCGGAGATGCCGCCGCTTTTACGAAGGCTGTCGGAAAACAGCCATGCCGGCATAATATTTTTGCTGATCGTCGGCGGCTTGGTTGCACTGATCTTTTTGCTGTATTATCTGTGCAAAGCCACAGAGGGCGGCGAAGCCCTGGTAAAGAAGATATATGAAAACGGATTTTTGACGCGCAAGCTGGCATCAAAGGCCAATCTTAGCAAGTTTGCCTCCGCCATGTCAATGATGCTTGCCAGCGGCATAAATATAGACGAAGCCGCAGATATGACATGCTCGCTCACCGATTCCCCGACGATGCGCCGTAAGATTGACGCGCTGAAGGATTGTCTGCGCACCAATATGCCGCTTGCCGCCGCGCTGAAAAAATGCGGCGTTGTTTCCGGCGAATACGCCGCGCTGATTGCCGTAGGCGAAAAAACCGGCAAGACCGATGAGATGATGGAAACAGTGGCCAAGCGCTGTGCCATGGAGGCCGATGAATGGATAAGCCGGCTGATCGGCGGCATAGAGCCGACGATAGTTATCATTATGTCGCTGATAATCGGCGGCATACTCATTTCGGTGATACTGCCGCTGATGAATGTAATGACGGCCATGTAGGAATAACGCCATGAATACAAAGAGAAAGAAAAAACTGCCGGCGATCATTTTACCCCTGCTTTTTGCCGCAGCCCTGCTGGTTGCGGTGACGCTCGCCTCCGGCGCGCTGGGCAGCCGTGTTGACGATGACCAGCTGGCGCTTTACGAAACGACAATAAGGAGATATGCCGTACAATGTTACGCCATTGAAGGCTTTTTCCCGCAGAATCTGTCATATTTGGAAACGAATTACGGGCTCAGGCTCAATTCCGACAAGTACGTGTACCACTATATATATATCGGTGCCAATATGATGCCGGAAATAAGAGTGTTTTTAATAAACAGTAAATAAGGGACGAAAATGAGCAAGAATGACCGCCATATTATCGATCTGATCTTTGTCATAGCGCTGATGGGTGTTTTCGCTGTTTCATCGGTGATAATGGTGATACTGGGCATCAGTGTATATAAGGACACTGTCAACGCAACCGGTACCAGCTTTGAAACGCGCACCACGCTTCTGTATATATCGGAAAGAATAAGGCAGACTGACAACGGCACTGTACGGACAGGCGAAGTGGCGGGACACGATGCATTGATAACGACTGTCGAATACGAGGGCGCCGAGTGCGAAGTTTGGATATTCTGCGACGGCAGCCATATTAGAGAGGTAAGCGTGCTTGCCGGCACGGCGGTAACTCTTACCGACGGACAGGAGATAGTCGCCGCCGAGGCTCTTTACTTTTCGCTGCGAAACGGGCTGATAACAACGACGGTGACACTGCCCGGAGGCGAGCAGCGCAGCATCGGCACTTATCTGCGCAGCGGAGCGGCGAAAGGCGGTGAATATAATGAAGAATAGCTCGAAACGAAGCCTTATACTTATAGAGACCTCCATCCTGCTGATTTTTTTCGTTTTTGCTCTGGCGGTCTGCACCAATATGTTTGCCGCTGCTAAAAAGCGCAGCGCCGCCGCCGCCGATCTGAACAACGCGGTAATAATCTGCGAAACGGCGGCGGAATGCTTCAAAGCCGCCGACGGCGACATGGAAGCGACCGCCCGGCTGCTGGGCGCGGAATCGTTGCCGAACGATATGAAATTTTATTACGACAGCCGGGGAAATATCTGCGAACAAGGCGCGGCGGTTTATACGCTGGAATTGGTTGCAGGAGGCAATACAGCGGCGAGCACGCTTTCAGCTGAAATAATATTAAAAAAGGATTCCGCCAAGATATATAAGATAACGGCGGTAACACTCAGCAATGGAAAATAAAAGAACAGGCTCATATTTCGGCATGGGCGCGGTATCACTTACGGTGGTGATTGTTGTTTTGGCTATCGCCTGTTTCGCGGTACTGACTTTTGTCAGCGCCGATTCCGACTACAAGCTGGCTGTGCGCACGGCGACATCGGTAAAGGAATATTACGCCGCCGACAGCGAAGCGGTACGCATTGCCGCCGGACTTTATAGCAGCATGAACGAAGGCACTCTATCCTCCGGCAAGGACGGCAGCGTTGATATTTTCACGCAAAACGGCGA
>CAZIQU010000076.1:5957-7159 GCA_964541445.1 uncultured Lachnospiraceae bacterium
AGACCTGCGCCGCTTATAAAGTAGATATAGATGCAAACCGCTGTATCGATATAATAATACAGTTGAATAGCGACGCGGTGACGACCGTCAAATGGCAGACGGTCACCGCTGCGACGCAGCAGTAATAAAACGATCGGAGCTTCAGCAGAAATGGATATAAAAGAAATACTTACCGAGCTGGCCGAAAAAAACGCTTCCGATGTCTTTATTGTCGCCGGCAGGCCTTTAAGCTATAAGGCCAACGAAATAATAGAATGTTATCCTTCCGAGCCGCTCAAGCCCGCTGACACCCGAGAGCTGATTGAATGTGTATACGGCATGGCCGGCAACCGCGACATCAACAAAGTGATGGAAAGCGGCGACGATGATTTTGCTTTTGCCATACCCGGCGTATCACGCTATCGGGCCAGCATATATAAGCAGCGCGGCTCGCTTTCCGCAGTGATAAGGGTGATAGCTTTCAGGCTGCCTACTCCCGAGAAATACCATATACCGCCGGAGGTCATGTCTTTGGCCGGTCTGAAAAAGGGACTCGTACTGGTCACCGGGCCCAGCGGCAGCGGCAAATCGACGACTTTAGCATGTCTTATAGACTATATCAACTCCCACCGCAGCGCGCATATAATCACTCTGGAGGACCCCATTGAATACCTTCATCCGCACAAAAAAAGCATCGTCAGCCAACGGGAGATAGCCCTCGATACCTGCAATTATCTTACGGCGCTGCGCGCTTCACTGCGTCAGACGCCCGATGTTATCCTTATAGGCGAGCTGCGGGACCCGGAGACGATCAACATCGCCATGACGGCTGCCGAGACAGGTCACCTTATCATATCCACATTACATACGCTGGGCGCCGCCAATACCATCGACAGAATAGTGGACAGCTTTGAAGCCGAGAAACAGGCGCAGATACGCCTGCAGCTCTCCATGGTACTGCAGGCTGTGGTAAGCCAACAGCTTGTCATCGCCGGGGACGGCTCGCTACGGCCCGTATTTGAGATAATGAAAGCCAACCCGGCCATACGCACGATGATTCGAGAGAGCAAGACCTACCAGATAGAATCAGTCATCTATTCCGGTGCAGAAGAAGGCATGATCTGCATGGATAATTCACTGGTCGGGCTCTGCGGCGAAGGTGTTATCAGCGCCGAAGAAGCTGTTTCGCACAGCTTTAATCCGGAAGCGATCACCAAAAAGCT
>CAZIQU010000077.1:0-5096 GCA_964541445.1 uncultured Lachnospiraceae bacterium
AAGCATCCTTTACTGCTAAGTTCGGCCCGACGGTGCACCCCTTTACCGGCGTGAACTATGTCGATTTCTACAAGAGCTGCGGCGAAAATGTCGAAGTGGTATTTTCAAATGACCCGAAATATATCCTCAAATACACAAAGAATGTACTGGTATGCGATATACATTCGCGTGAGCGCACCAAGGGGATAATAAAAGCGGCCGGAGCGGAAAGAATATTTAAGCTGGATGAAATACTTACCGTGCCGCTGAGCGGCAGCGGGTATAATTCGCGATATGGGCTTTTGGGCTCGAATAAAGCCGATGAGGATAAGGTAAAGCTTTTCCCCGAGGATGCCGGCATTGTTGTGACGGAGGTACGCGATGCTTTAAAGCGCGAGACCGGCAAAAATATTGAGGTGCTTGTGTACGGTGACGGTTGCTTCAAAGACCCGGTAGGCGGTATATGGGAGCTGGCCGACCCGGTCGTGTCGCCCGCATACAGCGATGGTCTGCGCGGCAAGCCGAATGAACTGAAAATAAAATATTTTGCCGATAATGATTTCGCTTCACTCTCAGGTGATGAGCTGACCGCGGCCGTGAAGAAAGCCGTAAAGAATAAATCGGCGGATCTTACCGGCAATATGAGCTCTCAGGGGACTACACCCAGACGCATTACCGACCTTTTGGGCAGTCTGTGCGACCTGACCAGCGGCAGCGGTGACCGCGGCACACCGGTGGTGCTTATCCAAAACTATTTCACCAATTACGCTTCGGAGGAATGATCATGCAGAATGAAGTAAAAACAGCCGGTCCGCTGTTGGATGAGAACGGCGCCCTTACGGAAAGAGGTTATTCCAAGACAAAAATAAAAGACTACGACCGCAGCGCCGTCAAGGCCGCCGGCATCCGCATCAAGGAATGGGATTATTACCTTGTCATCAATGACGGCTTCGCTTTGGCGCTGACCATAGCCGATAACTCGTATATGGGACTTGACAGTATTTCACTGCTTGATTTCAGCAGCGGTTTTCAGCAGACTGCCAGCCCCATGCAAATCGCCACGAACGGCCGCAAGAACCTGCCGGCTTCCTCCGATGACGACGGCAGCATATATTCCGGCGGTAAGGACTGGTTCATCAAGTTTGAAAAACACGGCGACGTGCGGCAGCTTTCCTGCTCGATGGATAAGTTTTACAAAACGCCCGAGGGCGATTATGAGGCAATCAGCGCCGATATAAAATTAACGGAGCCGCCGGCGGAATCGATGTATATATATACGCCCTACAAAGAGGACGCAAAAGCTTTTTATTACAATCAGAAGATAAATTGTATGCGAGCCGAGGGAACGGCTCAGTTTATGGGCAAAACCTACACCTTTTCTCCGGAAGCTTCTTTCGGCACGCTCGATTGGGGCAGGGGAGTATGGACCTATAAAAACACCTGGTATTGGGGCAGCGCTTCCGGTCTTGCCGGCGGCGTACCTTTCGGCTTCAATATCGGTTACGGCTTCGGCGACACATCGGCCGCCAGTGAAAACATGCTTTTTTATAACGGCAAAGCACATAAGCTCTCGCAGGTAACCTTTAACATTCCTCAAAAAGACGGCAAAGACGATTATCTTTCACCTTGGACTTTTACGAGCGACGACGGCCGTTTTGAAATGACATATAAGCCGGTGATGGACAGGGCCTCATGCACTGACGCGCTGGTAATAAAGAGCGATCAGCATCAGGTGTTCGGCCGTTACAGCGGCAGGGCGGTGCTTGACGACGGTAAAGTGATAGAAATAAAGGATCTTATCGGCTTTGCCGAAAAGGTTTATAATAAATGGTGAAGCACTTATGCTGAGCGCGAATGCATAAACGTATCGCCGAAACATCGAAAAATTATGAGAAGGGCGTCACCGTTTTTATCGACGGTGACGCTCTTTTAAAATCACTCTAAACCGTAAAATCAGCCCCGGTTATTTTTTACATCATCGGCATGCCGCCGCCCGCTCCCGTAGGCATGGCCGGCTCCGGCTTGGGTATATCGGCAACACAGGCTTCGGTAGTCAGGAACATAGAAGCTACGCTGGAGGCATTCTGCAGAGCTGTTCTTACCACCTTGGTCGGGTCAACGATACCGGCATCAAACATTTCGGTATATTCGAGGTTCTTGGCGTCGAAACCGAAGTTCTTCTTGTCGGTGTTGAGCAGTTTTTCTACCACCACGCTGCCGTCTACTCCGGCATTGGCAGATATCTGGCGGGTAGGAGATTCAATAGCGCGGCGTATGATCTGTGCGCCGGTTCTTTCATCGCCGTCAAGCTCGGTCACGAGTTTATCGAGAGCCGAAGCTGCTTTCACCAGCGCCGAACCGCCGCCGGTGACGATGCCTTCCTCTACCGCCGCTTTAGTGGCGTTGAGAGCATCTTCTATACGGTATTTTCTTTCCTTCATTTCTGTTTCGGTGGCAGCGCCGACTTTGATAACGGCTACGCCGCCGGAAAGCTTGGCCAGTCTCTCCTGAAGTTTCTCTTTATCGTATTCGGAGGTAGTTTCCGCGATCTCTCTCTTGATGAGTTCACGACGGTCTTTTACCAGATTGGAATCACCCTCGCCCTGTACGATAATGGTATTTTCCTTATCGACCTTGACGCTTCTGGCTCTGCCGCATACATCCAGGGAATTGACGCTCTTGAGATCCATGCCAAGTTTGTCGCTGATGACGGTCGCGCCGGTCAGCAGGGCGATATCTTCAAGAATAGCACGTCTTCTGTCACCGAAGCCCGGCGCTTTGACGGCCACACACTGGAACACGCCTCTGAGCTTGTTGAGTACGAGCGTTGAAAGCGCTTCGCCTTCGATATCCTCGGCGATGATAAGCATCTTGCCGCCGTTCTGAACGAGCTGCTCAAGTATCGGCAGTATTTCCTGAATGTTGGAGATCTTCTTGTCGGTGATGAAAACGTAGGCGTCCTCATATACGGCTTCCATCTTCTCACTGTCAGTCACGAAGTAGGGCGACAGATAACCTCTGTCAAACTGCATACCTTCGGTGAATTCCAACTCGATATCCATGGATTTGCCTTCTTCAACGGTGATAACGCCGTCCTTGCCGACTTTCTCCATGGCCTCGGAGATAAGATTACCTATCTTTTCATCATTGGCAGATATTGAGGCTACCTGCGCGATGGAATGCTTGTCATTTACATTCTTGCTGCTTTTCTTCAGCTCTTCAACTACCGTGTCGGTAGCTTTTTCGATGCCGCGTTTGAGTATCATCGGGTTAGCGCCGGCGGTAACGTTTTTCAAGCCTTCTTTTATTATTGCCTGAGCCAGTACCGTCGCGGCGGTCGTGCCGTCGCCGGCAACATCGTTTGTTTTAATGGCGACTTCTTTTACCAAAGCCGCGCCCATATTTTCAAACTGATCCTCAAGCTCTATTTCCTTGGCGATGGTAGCACCGTCGTTGGTGATAATCGGCGTGCCGTATGTTCGTGAAAGCACAACGTTTCGCCCTCTGGGCCCCAGTGTTATTTTTACGGCGTCGGCAAGCTTATTTACACCTATTTCGATAGCCGATCTCGCGTCTGCGCCGTATTTTAAATTTTTAGCCATTTCCTGTTCCTCCTGATTACTCGCAGATCGCCAAAATGTCGCTCTGCCTTACTATGAGGTAATCCTCGCTGCCGATCTTTACCTCTGTTCCCGCGAACTTCGAATAAATAACGGTATCGCCCGGTTTAACATCAAGCGGTACTTTCTTACCGTCTATCACTTCTCCGGTACCTACGGCTATTACCGTAGCCTCTACGGGTTTTTCCTTGGATGTGTCGGGCAGCACAATGCCACTGGCCGTCTTGTCTTCTGATTCTTTTACTTTAAGAACCACTCTGTCACCCAACGGTATTAACTTCATCCTTAATGCCTCCTTGCTGAATGTGTTCAAACTCTTATTTGTCAGCACTCTTTTATGTCGAGTGCTAATGTTATTTTAGCATATTATTTTTCTATGTCAATAAAACGGCACTCTTTTTTTTATTCTTATATAATTTTAATTTATTTGCAATGGGTGTATATTTTTGTTATCATAATGTTTAATCATTTCATTGTTATATTAACCGGAGGAAAAATGTCAAAAATAGTCAAAGACGGCATTACTTTTGACGATGTTCTTTTGATACCGCGCCATTCATCGGTGAGGCCGGCGGATGTGGACGTTTCTACGCGTCTGACGAATTCCGTTAAGCTCAATATCCCGATAATGTCCGCCGGTATGGACACCGTCACCGAAAGCAACATGGCCATAGCGATGGCCAGGCAGGGCGGTATAGGCATCATCCATAAGAATATGTCGATAGCGCAGCAGGCGGAAAATGTCGATAAGGTAAAGCGAAGCGAGCACGGCGTTATTGTCGATCCGTTCTTTCTGACCGAAAAGCACGTAGTCGGTGACGCGTTTGCCCTTATGGAAAAATACCATATTTCCGGCGTGCCGATCGTGCGCGGAAAAAAACTTGTCGGCATTATTACCAACCGTGACCTGCGTTTTGAGGATGACCCGAGCAAGCTGATTGAAGAAGCGATGACCAAGGATAATCTTATCACCGCGCCCGAGGGCACGGACCTAGCGATGGCGGAAGAAATACTTAAAAAGCATAAGATCGAAAAGCTGCCCATCGTGGACGACGAGGGCAACCTTAAGGGTCTTATCACCATCAAAGATATCAAAAAAGCCATACAGTACCCGAATTCGGCAAAAGACAAGCACGGCCGCCTGCTTTGCGGCGCTGCGGTCGGCACAAGCCACGATACCTTGGAGCGTGTAAAGGCTCTTATTGATGCCAAGGTTGATATTCTGGTTCTCGATACCGCTCACGGCGATTCGGACAACGTCGTCAAAAATGTTGCCCTGATCAAAAATGCCTTTCCCGATGTACAGATCATTGCCGGCAATGTTGCCACGGCTTCCGGCACCGAAAATCTGATAAAAGCCGGGGCTGACGCGGTAAAGATCGGTATGGGGCCCGGCTCCATCTGCACGACGCGTATTGTCGCCGGTATCGGTGTCCCGCAGGTGACGGCGGTAATGGACTGCGCAGAAATGGCCGATAAATACAATATACCGGTGAT
>CAZIQU010000077.1:5106-7021 GCA_964541445.1 uncultured Lachnospiraceae bacterium
AGCCGACGGCGGCATCAAGTTTTCCGGCGATATTACCAAGGCGTTGGCGGCCGGCGCCTCCAGCGTGATGATCGGCAGCCTGCTCGCCGGCACCGACGAGAGCCCGGGAGAGATGGTCTATTATCAGGGCAGACGCTTCAAGAGCTACCGCGGTATGGGTTCGATGGGCGCGATGGAACAGCAGTACGGCAGCAGCGACCGCTACGCGCAGGAGGGGCAGAGCAAGCTTGTGCCCGAGGGCGTTGAGGGTCGTGTGGCTTTCCGCGGTTCGGCGGCCGAGGTCGTTTTCCAGATGATCGGCGGTCTGCGCAGCGGCATGGGCTACTGCGGCTGTCAAACGATTGAGGAGCTGCGCACGCAGACCGAATTTGTCAAGATCACTTCGGCCTCTTTGGCTGAGAGCCACCCGCATGATATCACCATAGTGAAGGAGTCGCCTAACTATACTCAGGAGTTCAGCGACTGAAAAATACAGCGTAAAAAGACTGCCGGTAATTTTCGGCGGTCTTTTAATATTTTTTGTAATGTTTTCCCACCATCCGCGTCATATATACGAAAGCGGTGAAAAATGACTAAGCAGGAATTTGAAAAGATATACAGAGCGTATTTCCGAGCTGTCTTCCGATATTTGCTCTCTCTCTGCAAAAATCGTGAGCTGGCCGAAGAAATGACGAGTGAAACATTTTTCAGAGCCATGAGTTCGATCGATAAATTCAGGGGCGACTGCGAAATAAACAGCTGGCTCTGCGCTATCGCCAAAAATTGCTATTATTCCTATCTGCGAAAAAACAGACCTACAGCAGCCGAGGATATTCCCGAAAGCCTGCCCGATTATGACGCCGTCGACCCGTGCGATACAATCGGCGATGCTGACGATACCATGCGGCTGCACTCGATACTGCATACGCTCGGCGAACCGTATAAGGAAGTATTTACGCTGAAGGTTTTCGGGGAACTGAGTTTTAAGCAGATAGGTGAGCTCTTTGCGAAAAGCGAGAACTGGGCCTGTGTCACATACCACCGCGCAAAAGAAAAAATAAGAAAGTTGACAGAGGAGAACAAATGAAAATTTCCTGCGAAATAATCAAAGACCTGCTGCCTCTTTACGCGGAAGGCCTTACCGGAGCGGAAACCTCGGCTGAAGTGGAAGAACATCTCAAGGAATGCGGCGAATGCCGTGAATTGTATGCGAACATAAAAAAGGAAGAGCTTCACGGCGAGGGCGAAGAAATAGCGCCGCTGACGGCGCTGAACAGGAGCCTGAGAAAACGCCGCGGCGTGCTTGCGGTATTCTGTTCGTTTGTTGTTTTTCTTATGGCGTTTACGCTGTTTTATTACCTTGACAAACCGCAGTACGCGCCGTATTCGGAGGATTTGCTGAAGATTACCGAAACCGATGGAAACAAAGTATACGCTGAATTTTCTGATAAAGTAACTTCTTACAGTGCGTATGTGTACCGTGACGAAAACGGCGTACAAACTACGCAGATAACGGCTTGGACAAGCATTTGGGATAAAATTACGGGCAAAGGGCCGCAGGCTGTCGTGCTTTCTGGAACAGAGGCTGAAAAAAATGCCGTATATTATTATGACTGCACCGCCGGCGGCAAAATGATCGCTCTTTACGGCGATGCCGGTACGGAAAACGGCTACGTTCTGCCCAGACTCGCTTTAGGGTTTTATCTGGTTGTCGCAGCGGCAGCCGCCGCCGTTTCGGGCGCAGCTGTTATATTGTTGCGAAAAGATAAAGAAGCGAAAAAAACCGCTCTGCTTGTTTTTGCGGCGCCGCTGAGCTACATTGCCGCCAATGCGTTGCTGCGTGGCTTTAAGACCGTTACCTACAATGCCGTCGGCGATTTTATCTGCATTATCATTGAGACCGCTGCGATTTACTTCGCGCTTGTCTCAGGCGGCA
>CAZIQU010000078.1:0-6936 GCA_964541445.1 uncultured Lachnospiraceae bacterium
CGAACACCGCCTTGCCCTCGTACGCGCTCATCACGAGCTTCGCCAGTTCCTCGGGGCCCTTGCCCTCGGCCTTGCGCTTGATGGACTGGTACACCTCGACCTCGTACCCGCGCTCCTTCATCTTCTCGGCGAAGGAGTCGGCGGGGTGGCCGACGCCGCCGCTGAGCTGGCACCGCAGGCGCTGACGCTGCTGGCCGAGGGCCGGGCGCCGCGCACCCCGCAGGATAACGCCCGCTCTACTTACGCCGCCAAAATAACCAAGGATGAATGTACGGTCGATTTTTCATTGCCGGCCGGCCGTGTGTACGATCATATACGCGGGCTCAGCCCGCGCCCGGGCGCCAAAAGTGTATGCGCCGGCAAAAGCATCGGCATAGTTACCGCGCGTATCGGTGAAGGCTCGCTCACCGAAGGTCTGCCTGCCGGCACTGTGGCCGGCATCGCCAAGCAGCGTGATACCGGGCTGCCGGACGGTCTGATAACCGCCTGCGGTGAGGGCGCGGTAATAATAGAAACGGTCAAACCGGAGGGCAAAGCCCTTATGAGGGCCGCCGATTTTTACAACGGTCTGCGCGGCAGAGAGGTAAAATTCGGGGAAAGCAGATAATATGAATAAAGAAATAAACGTGGCTCCGGCCAGACAGTTCGCCTACCGGGTGCTGTACGATGTACTCATAAACGGCGCTTACGCCAACATATCGGTAAACAAAAATATCGGCGGCAGCCTCAAGGCCGCCGACCGCACGCTGGCGGTGAATATCATTTACGGCACGCTGAAAAAATACAATCGCCTGCTGAAAATGATCAGCCGTCTTGCCGACCGTCCCTACGACAAGCTGGATGCGCCGACGCGCATAATACTGCCGATGACGCTCTACCAGATATTTTATCTCGCCAAGGTACCGGCTTACGCCGCTATCAACGACGCCGTCAATATGTGCCGCTTTTACCGGGTGGCTTCGGCGGCGCCTTTCGTGAATGCCGTGCTGCGCAGCTCGCTGCGCCGCCGTGAGGAGCTGAGTGCCGACGGTGAGAATTTCGCGCAGCGCATGTATTACGAATACAACATGGCGCCGTGGCTGACCGAGCTGCTTGTCGGTCAATACGGGCGCGACTGGCTGGCAGCCTACGCCGCCGCCGCCGAAAAAAGCCCGGCGGTGTATATTCGCGTCAATACACTAAAGACCGATGCGGCAAAGCTGACCGCTCTTTTGGCCGCCGAAAACATTTCGGTCGAGCCGACATATGTGCCGGGCAGCCTGAAAATAACCGCGGGCGGCGGCGTGTTTGCCGCCAAGGCTTACCGTGACGGCCTGTTTTTCGCCCAAGATCTTTCCGGGGCGATCAGCGCCTATTTTACCGAGCTTAACGGTGAAGAGAGCGCCCGCGCCGGCGTAAGGATACTCGATATGTGCGCCGCTCCGGGGGCAAAAAGTTTCAATGCGGCCATGCTCTCCGCCGATTCGCCCGTTTTCGCCTGCGATATAAGCGAAAATAAGCTTGATATGCTATATCGCAGCGCCGTACAGCTGGGCATAAAAAATCTGCGTACGCGCCGCAACGACGCCTCGCACATAAACGAAAAATTCCGCGGCGGCTTTGAGCGTGTCATCTGCGATGTGCCCTGCTCGGGGCTGGGCGTTATCGGCCGTAAGCCGGAGATACTGCTGCGCGCCGACAGGGAAAAAATCGAAAAGCTGTGTCTGCTGCAGGAAAAAATACTTTTAAGCGGGCTTGACGCCTTAAAGCCGGGCGGCGTACTCGTTTATTCCACCTGTACGGTAAACAAATGCGAAAATGAGGAAATAATAAAAAAGGCGCTGGCATCTCGCGCCGACGTGCATCTCGCGCCGGTGAAGCTGCCATTTGCGCTGAAGGCCGAGCACCCGGAGACGGAAAACGGCATGCTCTGCCTTGACCCCGTCAGGGACGGCTGCGACGGCTTCTTTGCCGCCAAACTTATAAAAGACGCGCAAAACAGCGCATCTACGGAGAAAAAATGAAAACACCGATAATATCCTTTACGCCGGAGGAGCTCTCCGGCAGGCTGACCGCCGAATATTCACAGCCCGCTTACCGGGCCGGGCAGATCTGGCAGTGGGCCGTCAGGGGCGTGCCTATCGAAGAAATGAACAATATCCCTTTGGCGCTGCGCAAGGAGCTGGCGCAGAAATATGTTTCGTCGGCTCTTTCCGTTGTGGAAAAGCACCGCGAGAAAAAGACCGGTACGGTAAAATACCTGCTGGCCACGCAGGACGATATAACCGTTGAGTGCGTGGGGCTTATCTATTCCGAACGGCTCACCGTCTGCGTTTCATCGCAGGCCGGCTGCCGCATGGGCTGCCGCTTCTGCATGTCGGGCGCCGACGGCTTTATACGCAATCTTACCGCCGCCGAAATGCTCTCGCAGGTGATAACCGTTTCCGCCGATACCGGCATACCCGTCAGCAATATCGTGCTGATGGGCAGCGGCGAGCCGCTGGATAATTACGACGCGGTAAGGCGCTTTATCAGCCTGTGCGGTCTTGAGGGCGGGCTTAATGTCGGCGTGCGCCGCATTACGCTTTCCACCTGCGGGCTGGCTGAGGGTATCGACCGGCTCACCGAGGACGCGCCCGGCATCAACCTTTCGCTCTCGCTGCACTGTGCCGTGCCGGATATACGCCGCACCATCATGCCGATTGAGGCTTCACACCCGCTGAAGGAGGCGATAGAGGCCTGCAAACGCTACCGCCGCGCCAGCGGCCGCCTCATAACCTGCGAATACGCCGTGATCGGCGGACTCAACGATACCGATGGCTGCGCCCGGGCGCTGGCACGGCTGCTGGCGGGTACCGATATGAGCGTAAATCTGATAGATTACAATGAAAAGGCCGATTTTCACCCCGCCAATAAGCGCGGCACGGTTGAGGAATTCGCAAATAAGTTGAAAAATCACAAAATAAATTATACAATAAGAAGAAAACTGGGTTCGGATATCAACGCGGCCTGCGGACAGCTTAAAGCCGCGTATACGGAGAAAAAATGAAAACAGCGGCTTTATCGGACCGCGGCAAGGTCAGAAAAGATAATCAGGACAGCTTCTTTACCATGCGCAGCGGCAAGGGCATGTATTTTCTTTGTGTTGCCGACGGTATGGGCGGACATAAGGCCGGCGATGTCGCCAGCCGCTGTGCGGTAAACGAGCTGAAAAGCTATTTTTCGATATGGGACGAGCTTGACTTCTTCAAAAGCACCAAGCAGGTGAAGGATGTTATCGAGACGGTCAACACCACAATTTACAAGATGTCGCGCGAAAATGAGGCTTACGAGGGCATGGGTACAACGCTGACGCTCTGCATAACCGACGGCAACAGCGGCCATATCTTTCATGTGGGCGACAGCCGCGCCTATCTGATCAACACCGATAAGATACGCAAGCTCACCAAGGATCATTCATTGGTACAATACATGGTCGATACCGGACAGATAACAAAGGAGCAGGCCCGCAACCACCCCAACAAAAACGTCATTACCCGCTGCATAGGCACCGATAAGGACGTTGATATAGATTTTTACAAATTTGAGCTGATGCCGAAGGACAGACTGCTGCTTTGCAGCGACGGACTGACCGACGGCCTGAGCGAAGAAGAGATCCGCGAGATAGTATGCGGCGCCCGCACGGTAAACGCGGCGGCAAAAAATCTCATAGAAGCAGCCAATGCCGGCGGCGGCAGGGACAACATCACGGCTGTATTGTTTGAATGTTAGGCGGTGCAAGCATGAGCGACAACGGTATGATCGGGAAGATACTTGACAATAAATACGAAATAATCAAGCTTGTCGGCCAGGGCGGTATGGCTTCTGTTTACAAAGCCAGAGATCTGCGGCTGGGGCGCTTTGTAGCTATTAAGATACTTAAGAACGAGTATATCGACAACGAGCAGTTTCTTAAAAAGTTCATGCGCGAGGCGCAGGCCGATGCCAAGCTGGCCCATCCCAATATAGTAAACGTTTACGATGTCGGTACGGAAAACGGCGTTTATTATCTTGTCATGGAATTTATTGACGGGCCTACTCTGAACGACTATATCAAAACGAAAAAACGCATCGAACCGGAGGAGACCGTCAGCATGGTGTATTCCATCGCTTTGGGCCTCAATCACGCGCATAACAACAATATCATCCACCGCGACATCAAGCCGCACAATATTCTGCTTACCTCATCAAAAATACCCAAGGTGGCCGATTTCGGCATTGCCCGCGCCACAACCTCCTCTACGCTTACCGCCACCGAGGACGCTCTCGGCAGTGTGCATTACATATCGCCGGAGCAGGCGCGCGGCGGTTTTTTGGACGAGCGCAGCGATCTTTATTCTCTCGGCATAATGATGTACCAGATGCTCACGGGCGAGCTGCCCTACGACGGCGATTCGCCGGTAACCGTGGCGCTCAAGCATGTGCAAAACAATGTGGAGCCGCCGCAGAGCATCAATAAGGATATTCCCGCCGGTGTAGGGCAGGTTGTGCTTAATCTCACCCGCCGCAAGCCGGAGGAGCGTTACCAGAATGTGCGTCAGCTGATGGACGACTTGAAAAAGCTGCGGGAGAACATCAACGCCGAAATAGCGCCCACTTACAGTGTGCCCAAGACCCCCGGCAGCAAGAGTCCCGCCGTAAAGAAGCCGGCGGCGCGCCGCAAGAAGCGCTTTACCCGCAAACAGCGGGTGCTGATGCTGGGGCTGGGTTCGCTGGTGCTGGCGGGCATAATAATACTTGTCATCGTACTGGCAACGCCGCGCACCGCAACGGTGCCGAACTTAACCGGCATGACCGAGGAGGAAGTAAAGCAGAGCTGCGAGGCGAATTATCTGCTTTATGAGACCAAGGACGAATCGAGCGCCGAGATCGCCGAAGGCTTGGTTATACGCCAATACCCCGAAGCGGAGACGGAGGTTGACCGCGGCAGCAGCGTAAAGGTAATAATCAGCACGGGCCCGCGCATCCTCGAGATACCGGATGTAACGACCATGCCGGAGATAGAAGCCACCAAGAGTCTGGAGGCCGCCGGTTTTGTCGTTTCTGAGGTGCTGTACGAATTCAACGACGATTATAAAAAAGATATAGTCTACCAGCAAAGCCCGGAAGCGGGGATAATGGCCAAGGAGGGCACCGGCATCACCCTTTATGTCAGCAAGGGCAAAGATACCGTCACCGTGCCTTACCTGATAAATTCCACGGTGGATTCCGCCCGCTCGGCTCTTAATGAGCAGGGGCTGATATTGGGCGAAATAAGCTACGATACCAGCGCATCGGTGGCCGCCGGCAGCATAATCAAGCAGAGCCCCAGCGCTTATAAGGACGCTGAGCGCAATACCCGGGTGGATATAACCGTCAGCCTCGGGCCTCTGCAGACCAAAAATATGAGCATAAACCTTTTGACCTACGGCCTTTATGAGGACAGCAAGGATGTAACGGTAAAAACAAAATATCTTGACGGTACCCGTGAGAAGACCGTGTACAGCGGCAGCAACGCCTGCACCGATACGATAACCTTTGAGATCAGCGGCGTCAACGGCGTTTATTGGGAGCTGTATATCGGCGGCGAGAAAAAAGGCAGCGGTACGGAGTATTTCTGATATGGCGGAGAAACGTACCGGCACTGTCGTTAAGGGGATAGGCGGTTTCTACTATATAACCGATGAGCACAGCGGCGAGACCGTCTGCTGCCGTATGCGCGGCAGTGTGCGGCTTTCGGGGCTGACGCCCTCTGTCGGCGACAAAGTGATATATTTCAGCGGCTCCGCGGAAGAGGGAGCCGCTGTTTTGAGTATAGAGCCGCGCGTCAGCCTGATAACGCGCCCGCCCTGCGCCAACGCTGAGCAGGCGGTGATAACGGCGGCACTGAAACGGCCCGCGCCCGATACGCTTTTAATAGATAAGCTGCTGTGCGACAACGCCCTGCGCGGGCTGAAAAGCATACTTGTTTTTAATAAGAGCGATCTGGCGGCAGCCGAAGAAACGGCGGCGATGGCGGCGCTTTACGCCGGCTGCGGCGCGGCGGTGATAATAATGAGCGCCCGCGATGAAAACGACAGCGGCTACGCGCGCCTGCGCGCCGAGCTGAACGGACGGATAAGCGTTATGCGCGGCGTCTCCGGCGCGGGCAAAACCACGCTGATAACGCATTTGGCGCCGCACTATGCTTCACCGGCCGGCGAGGTGAGCCGTAAAAACGGCCGCGGCCGCCAAACGACGCGGCAAAGTGAGCTTATCGCGCTTTCCGGCGACACCTTTATTCTCGATACGCCGGGCTTTTCGAGCTTTGAGCTGAGCGAAGCGGCGCCTGAAGAGCTGTGGAAATTTTATCCGGAATTTTATGAATATTCACCGTGCCGTTTTCCCAACTGCCTGCATCTGGCCGAGCCGGACTGTGCGGTTAAGGCGGCGGTGGAAGCGGGAGATATACCGCGGGAAAGATACGAAAATTATGTGCGGCTGGTCGCCGCACTGCGCAAAAACGCCAGATATTAGGGCTGCCGAAGCCGATAAGGTCTTAAAAAGGCAATAGAGGCGCGCAGTGCTGAAGGGCGCGGGGTGATGAGATATGGAACACCAAAATGACGAAAAAAACAATCAGGTTAAATCAAAAAAGCGCGTGGCGGACCACGGTGAGGTTTTCACCGCTCCGCGGGAAGTCAACGCTATGCTGGATTTGGTAAAGCAGGAAACAGAGCGCATCGACAGCCGTTTTTTGGAGCCTGCCTGCGGCAACGGCAACTTCCTTGCGGAGATTTTGCGGCGCAAGCTGGCCGTTGTAAAGGACAACTACAAAAAAAGCCCGGCGGACTACGAGAAATACGCCGTTGTCGCCGTAACCAGCATTTACGGCGTAGAGCTTCTGCAGGACAATGTGGACGAATGCCGCAAGCGCCTGTTTGAAATATGGGACAAGGA
>CAZIQU010000079.1:0-3020 GCA_964541445.1 uncultured Lachnospiraceae bacterium
GGTACGGTAGACATCGACGGTGTATTTCTCCGAGAGGATATCTCTTATCTGCCGTTCGTTGCGTTTGCCGCGCAGACGGCCGGATACGGGATTATTGATAAACATCAGGGTCTGCTTCATTTGCTGTTATTCTCCGAATAGTTTTCCGTAATAATCGTTTTCCAATACATAGCGGCTGTACAGAGTGCGCTGCTTGACAGTCTCCGAGATCTCCGCGATATAAGCTTCGTCGTACGCCTGTCCGCTCGCCGGCGTATATGTGTCGCTGACGGCGTTATACGCGCCGCGGTCGGTTATCCAGCTGTAGTTGCGGAATATCACCAGTCCCTCCTGCGATGAAAAAATATCACGTCCCGCCAGCAGCCGCGAATCGTATTCGCAGCCGAAAAGGTTGAGCAGCGTCGGCAGTATATCCAGACTGTAACAGGGTTTTTGCACCGTAACGGTGTTTGCCGCGGCAAAGGCGCTGTTGTATATTATCAGCTGATTGCGGTACAGCTCGAAATTTCTCTCCGGTTCGCGGCCGTAAAGCTCCGCGAGGTAGTCCTTGGTATTGGGGGCAAAGCCGGCCTCCAGCCCGTAAGGATAATGGTCGCCGGAAAGTACTATCACCGTATCGTCAAGCTCGCCGGCGGCTTCCAGCCTGTTCATCAGCTCGGTCAAAGCCAGCTCCAGCTCATAGTTGGCGGCGTAATACGCCTTTATGGTATCGGAAGCGTCCATGTCGGCGTAGACCTCCCAGTTTTTATGCGACATGGCGTTGCCGCCGTAGCTGTAAGCCGGGTGACCGCTGACGGTGAGATAATATATATGAAAAGGCGTATCGCCGCCCAAATACATATCCGTCGTTTGCTCGACCATCTCCAAATCGCTCTCCGGCCATGTTCTTGTTATATTTAAGCCGTTGCCTAAGGCCAGCCATTGCGAGTAGCCCAGGTTTTCATGCGTAAGGTTGCGGTCGTAATAAGTATAGCTGTTATTATGAAAAGCCAGAGTAAGGTAGCCTTCGCGCCTCAGGGTGTTGGCCATGGTAAAGTAATTGTTGTTATCCTTTGAGCGCACCATGCTGTTTACGCCGGATTTGGGTACGTTGCCCATGATTATCGAGTATTCGCCGTCAGAGGTGGATACGCCCCACGGCGGCTGATAGTAGTTTTCAAATACAAAGCCGCTGTTGGCCAGCTTGTACAGGGTAGGCGTCTTTACCGGGTCGATAAGCAGCGGGGAAAAACTTTCCGCGCAGATAAGTATCAGATTTTTACCGGCAAATAAACCCGTGTATTGATTTTGGCGGGTCGCCTTTACCGTGGAAAAGTAAGTATCCATATCCTTGACGGTGCGGTCGTTTTCCGCCGCCGCGAGTGCGGCAAAATCAATATCCATACGGTTATAGGGGTACAGCTCGCCGCCGTTTTTTTCAAAGGCGCTCATCATGTCGGATTTATCGTGGCTGATACGGGCGGCCGGTACACCGAATATCTGATACGCGCCGTCGGTATAGGTGGAGGTGATCAGACCGAAACGGTACACGGCCTGTGTATAGTCGAATTTATCGGTGAGGTATTCCCGGTCGGAGACCACGCCTCCCGGCGCGGTGAACGCCGTCAGCAGACCGGCAGCCAAAAACAATATACCCGCGGCAGCCGCGGTCAGACGCCGCGGATTTTTCGGCAGTCGGTAAACAGTCAGTTTTTTGCCGAAAATCAGGAATACCCACAACGGCAGAAAAAGCAGCAGAGCCTCGGGCAGATGGCCTAAAAGCAGCTGAAAAATCGTAGATGTGTAGCTGCCGACCACATCGCCGGTGGCTGCGGTAATGATGCTTATACCCATGTAATTGCTGTAGGAAAGATGGCAGAAATATTCCACGGCAAATACAAAACAGGTAAACAGTGTTAAAATCAGCGCCGCCGTAAAGCGCGTTTTCTTTTTGGCGGCAGCAAAAACGATAAAAAGCGAAATAAGCCCGTGTGCGACGGAAAAGAGCGCGATATACAGCAGGGTACGGCCGGAGGCCATAGCAATGTTCAGGCCTAAAAACAGTTCCAGATAAATATATGTCAGCGGAAACCACAGAACGGCAGCCAAAGCCTTTTTCCCATCGCCGTTTGTGCCGTGCTCGCGGTGTTCACAGCCGGCGTCTGCTTTCGAGGCTTCAGCCGAGCAAACGTTTTCGCGATTTTTTTTAAAAATAGTTTTATTACTCACTTTAATGATTATCTCAGTAAAGGCTGTTGCCTTTCAGTATGCGCGAATGCAGCCAGGCGTTCAGCGGCATGGATACGGCAATGCCGATCATGCCCGCGAAAAGCCGGAACATCTGCGTGGCGATTATATCCATATTCAACAGCTCCAACAGGGGCGTGGAGAATGACGAATAGGCGATCCAATACGGCGCCATCGAGGCCGCCGCCGCGAAAAACAGGGTAAGCACATTGCGCTCTACGGCTTCACGTCCGACATCCATGCCGTATTTGAAGAGCTTGCTTATCGTTACATAGGGGCTTGATTGCTTATAGGCAAACATATATTCGCTGACATAAACGCTTACATTGACCACCGCGCCCAGAGAGATGAGCATCGACAGGGCAAATGACAGGCCGGTAAAATTGAGTGCTACATGCTCCTGCGAATACATGAGCATATTCAGCTCCGTATCTCCCAGACCGACTGTGTGCCCCAGCTTTTCGGTAAGCATACCCACCAGCCCGGAAATGCACATTGCCAGCAGTGCCGAAGCCAGTGCGCTGAAGCCGCGGGAAGACATCTGCAAATCCCACAGAATATTGATGAAAGCAAAGGCGAAACATACCGGCAGCATAAGCAATACCGGTGATATGCCCTTTAACACCAGCGGTACATAATAAAAATAGAAAAGCACCACGAATACGATCATGTTTACCAGCGCCTTGACGCCGCGTCCCAGACAGACAGCAATCAAAACGGCAAAAGCGACCGCCGCGGCGATCAGCAGCCAGTTGACGCGGTAGAAATCGTAAATATAGATATTATTTATTTCC
>CAZIQU010000079.1:3030-6887 GCA_964541445.1 uncultured Lachnospiraceae bacterium
CGTCCTGCGTGAGCTCCGCCGAGAGCATTACCTTGTCGTCTACCGCCAGCTCCAGACGTTTGGGGTCATCGAGCTGAATGGAGTTTTCCACGGTATATACGCGCCCCTTATAGGGCCCCGTCAGTATCTCCACTTCGCTTGTCTGCTTTACCGTGTTGTAATCGAGCGACGAATCCTCAACATAGGTCAGGCGGTCCACTTTGAGGACAACGCCCTGATAATATTTTATTGTGGGTGTGTAGTCGCCGGTCGTGCTGTCCGCAGGATCCGCGCCGTCCGCGGTATCCGTGCTTCCGGCGGTATCAGCCTCTCCGCTGCCGGCGGTATCGGCAGCGCCGCTGTCGGCCAGAACCGGAACGGCGATAAACATTACAATGAAGATAACAGCGGCAAGAACCGTCAGTGTTTTTTTCATCGTCCTTTTTCCTTCTCCATCCTGCCGGCCTGAGCTACGGCCCTTGCCAGCTGGTCGGCGCACGAAGTAGGTTTGCTGCCGCAGATATTGCCGGAAAGCTTTTCGACGATCTCCTGCGCGGGACGCCCCTCAAGAAGTATCGACAGAGCCTTGAGGTTGCCGCTGCAGCCGCCGGTAAATTCAATATCCGACACGACGCCGTTTTGAAGCTCGAAAGCGATATGTGTGGAGCAGGTTCCGTTGGTATTATATTCGTAACGCATTGATTTCTCCGTATGTTTATTCATTGTTTTGTAACCGTATTTGTTACACGTAACAGTATAGCATAAAGCCCCGGCCTTACGAATTGACAAAGAAAAATATATTATTATTAGGCTTGCGGTTTTATTGGCAATCACAGCATTCGGCGTTTATAATAATACCATATAAAAATAAAATCGTTTGCCGGCTGAGCCGCACAGAAGCATCTGCCGGAAGGGTAACAGAGTGAATGGGTGAAAGGAGAAAATATGGATATCGACAAAGCGGCGGATTATTATGAGCCGGAGGTAATCGCGGCTATTAAAAGAGTTGTTGCCGTAAAAAGCTGCGAGGGCGCTCCGTCGGAGGGCATGCCGTTCGGCGCCGGTCCGGCGGCGGCGCTGCGGGAAACACTGGCCGTAGCCGAAGAGCTCGGCTTTGAAAAAACGGTTAATCTTGACAATTACGCCGGTTATGTGGAAATGGGCAGCGGGGATGAGGTCATCGGCATACTCGGGCATGTCGATGTCGTGCCTGAGGGCGAAGGCTGGCATCATGATCCTTACGGCTGTGAAGAGGCAGACGGCTGGATATACGGCCGCGGCGTAACCGACGATAAAGGCCCGCTGCTGACGGCGCTTTTCGCCATGAAGATAATCGCCGATTCCGGCATAAAGCTGAATAAGCGCATACGGCTGGTGATCGGCACCAACGAGGAGACCGGCTTCGGCGGTATGAAATATTACCGTGAGCATGAGGGCGGTTTTACCTGCGGGTTTACTCCCGACGCTGATTTTCCGCTTATTTTCGGTGAAAAGGGCAATTACAACGGCTATTTTTCCGGCAGTCTGGCTGCGTCCGGCGCGGTAAAAATACTGGCGGTCAACGGCGGTGAGGCAAAGAATATCGTTGCGTATAAATGCACGGCCATGTTGGGCTTTGACGGCAGCGGCGATAACATACAGGCAAAGCTGGCAGAGTTTGCCGCCGATAACGGCGCCTCAGCCGAATATTTACCGGCGGTGGGCGGCGCCAAGATCACAATTACCGGCCGCCCCGCGCATGCCAGCACCCCCGAGCTGGGGCTAAACGCCATCAGCCTGATGATGAAATTTCTGGCGGAGATCACTGAGGGCTGCGCTTTTGTAAACGGTTATAATAAGGCTGTCGGCATGGATTGTGACGGCAGCGGCTGCGGCGTAAAGTATGCCGATGAATACGGCGCGCTTACATTCAATGTGGGAATGATCTCTTCCAACGCCGACAACGCCAATGCCACCATCGATATCCGCTATCCGCTGACGACAGCCGATTTCAAGCCTTACGCCGAAAAAATTTCGGCGGCGCTTGCCGCTGCCGGGCTGGTTTTGGACGGTTATACCATCGGCAAGCCGTTATTTGTCGACCCGCAGAGCGATCTGGTTAAATCGCTTTATTCGGCTTACAGCGAAGTCACCGGTGACAGTGTGAACAAGCCTTTTACCATCGGCGGCGGTACATATGCCAAGGCTTTTGACAATATCACGGCCTTCGGCTGCGAATTTCCCGGCAGCGGGCCTTACAATATCCACGCGGCCGATGAACGCATGAGCATTGCCGAGATGAAAAAGAGCCTGAAGATATTCGTTAAGGCGATAATAAATCTGTTGGAAATATAACCGAAAACCTAAAACGGAGGTATGTGAGAAATGAAAGTCATAGGAATTACCTGCAGCGCCGCGGCGGAAAGTGTTTCTGCCGCGCTGGTGAAAAAAACTTTGGAGGGCGCGGCGGCGGCCGGCCATGAAACCGTACTGTACGAGCTGGGCAAGGCGGAGGCCTACGGCTGCCGGGCCTGCGCCGCGTGCAAAAAAGGCGCGCCCGAATGCGTTATCAACGATGCGCTCAAGCCTTATTGGCAGGATCTGCAGCAGGCTGACGCCGTAGTATTCGGCGCCGGTATCTATATGGGCAATGTGCAGGCTCAGGGGCATGTTTTTATGAACAGGCACTACTGCCTCACGGGCGGCGACCGCGCCCTGAAAATTGCCGCGGGCAAGAAATTCATCAGTTATTTTTCGCAGGGTTATAAGGACCCGGAATTTTACAGAGCGCTCTGCGAGAACTTTGTGAAATGCTTCACCGGCTGGAAATTCTCGGTCGCTGCTCCGGTGATCGCGGCCGGCGGCGCTTCGGAAGAACAGCTGCGGGCAGCTTACGAGACCGGCAAGAGCCTTTGATAAGAGCTGCCGTTTAAGCTGGTTCGGCGGTAAAGCCGATCGGCGCGGCGTATGTAAAACAGCGCGGAGCTTGTCCGCGCAGCCCGGCAGCGCATGTTTGCCGGGTTTTTTATTTGCCGTAAATTTTTTGATGATTTTTATGCGGTATGTGACTTCGTCACTGACAGCAGAAGGGCTTTCTTTTATAATATGCTCATACAGTAAAACAGACTGCGCGGGCATAATCGGTCGTTGCTGCCGGTATAAGCCGCAGCGTGCGGTCAGGGGGAGATTTATGAAAAATACAGTTGAAGCAGACGCGGCCGGCGGCAGGAACAAACCGGTATTGAAAAAGGAAAACTGTCCGCAAAATCATATCTGCCCGGCGGTCAAACGCTGCCCGGAGGGCGCGCTTACGCAAAGCGGCTTTGCCGCACCGCAGCTTGACGGCGTCAAATGTATAGCCTGCGGCAAATGTGCGCGGGTATGCCCGATGGGAGTATTTACTTTTGCATAAAGTTCCCGTTCAGGCGGATAATATTTATAAAGATAGGGGGACAGGTAATATGTCGGTAATAACAGTAACAAAAGAGAATTTTGACAGTGAAGTAATTAAAAGCGATAAAACGGTGCTGCTTGACTTTTGGGCTTCATGGTGCGGGCCGTGCCGTATGTTATCGCCGGTAGTGGAGGAAATCGCCGCCGAAAATCCGCAGATAAAGGTGGGTAAAGTCAATGTGGACGAACAGCGGGAGCTGGCGGCCGGCTTCAACGTTATGAGCATACCGACGCTGATCGTGTTCAAGGGCGGCAAAGCCGTCAGCCAGAGCGTCGGCGCTCAGCCCAAAAACCGTATAGAAGCCATGCTAAAATAGCGGTGCTTAAGTACACTGCAAAAAAATGAGAGACCGCAGCCGCCGGTGTGATGTGTTCACGCCGGCGGTTTTTTTGCGCATTACCTATGTCTGTTTTTCCGCTATGTCACTCAGCGCGGCGCGGCCGGT
>CAZIQU010000080.1:0-6884 GCA_964541445.1 uncultured Lachnospiraceae bacterium
GGTTAAGATCCGTCCCGTCTCCGCCAAAAGCCGCAGGCTGCTGATATTTTGATATACAAAAAAATATAATAAGCTCACAATGTACAAACGCAGAATTTGCCGCCACATACATTCGTTCGAAAACGGCCGTTTACAAGCGAAGCTTAACGCCTGAAAAAAGGAATTGTCTGTTTTTTTCGCGGCATCCCCTGCCGCATATTTATATAGCCGCCCTCTGCCGTAAAGCCGATGCAGCTTCATCTATGCCTTTAGCTTCAGATGAACTGAATACACCGGTAAAAATTGCAGTATCCGATTAAACTGCATATGTATCGTATGTCACTTGACGGAAGAGCGTATCACCGGTAATTCCGCCAGAGCGAGAAAACATGCGCAGACCGCCGGATCGATAAACGGCAGCCCGAATATGTGCGGAACACCGGCCGCCACAGCCGCCGCGAGAATATTAAGACACACGGCCCACATAAAATTCCGCTTTATCGTTTTTGCAGTATGCCGTGAGGCTTTTATGGCCTCTGTGACCTTGTTCAGATCATTACCGAGTGATATTATACTGAAAGCTCCCGCCTTATCCTTATTATCAGCGCCGACATAAATGCCGATGTCGGCTGCTGAGAGCGCACCGGCATCCTGATTGCCGTCACCTACCATCGCAATGGTTCGCTTGTCGGTTTTTACTTCGCCGATGTACTCGGCTTTCTTTTCTTTCTGCACATTGGCGTATACATTTTCAATACCGATCTTTTCCGCCACAGCGTTAGCGGTAACATCATTATCGGCGGTAATCATAGCCGTGCCGATATGTATCTTTTTCAGTTCCCGAATCGCCTCCGGGGCCTCTTCGCGAATATCATCAACCAGCGCGACGAAACCGGCATAACGACCGTTGACACTCATATGTACAACGGTCTTACCCTCTACCTCAAAGAATACTCCCTTGCTGCCGTTGGTATCAGCAAAATCCGCAGTACCGATTTTTACCGTCTTGTTCATTATCAGCGATTTGACCCCGAAGCCGGGAATATTTTCCGACCGGGTCGCGGCAAAAAGCTTTCGGCCGCGCTTTTCCGCCTCTGCCGTTATCGCTTTGGCCAGCGGGTGAACGATACCGTTTTCCGCCGACGCGGCGATCTGAATGAATTCATCCTGCGAAAGCCCTTCTTCAGGCATTATGTCACTTACCGAAAAAATGCTTTGGGTGAGTATACCGGACTTGTCGAAAACCATATAATTTATCATGCTGCTTTTTTCCAGACAATCGGCGTCTGCAAAATAAATCTCATTTTCCGCCTGAGTACCGATGGTTTTCTGCGAAGCCAAACAGGAAGAAAGCCGAAACGCCGCGGGACACGCCGCAGCACAAATACTGATAAATACGGTGACCGACGCATAAATGCCGGCGCCGAAAATAAGCCAGAGCACCGCGCAGACTAATGCCAATACCATAGCGCAATAAACCGATATGTTTTTTGAGCTTTCTGCTGTATTAGCCGAGCGTGAATTGCCGTATTCCGGTTTGTATGGATATTGTGACAGCTTCCGTTCCGTACGGTTTTCAACATACTTTACCGAAAGTGAAAAAGATATAATAACCGCTCCGGCAGCCCAAAAAGAAGGGCTTAGCACCGCACCGCCGAAAACAACACCGCTCAGCGTGTTGACAAGCGCATAAACCAAACAGGCAGAGAGCGCAAGCGCGGTAACGGTATCTTCATTCGGGTTTTTATTTAACGCCGAGACGATACCGCCTTTTATCGTCTTAAAGCCCGTAAACAACACCGGTATAACAAACAGAAGCTGCAGCCCGACATACAGCAGAGGATATTCATCATACGCGAAAATGAACGGCAATGAAAACCTTACCGTCAACTCAAGGTATAGGCTCAGCAGAGTAAACAACAAAGAAATGATGATATTTCTTTGTTGATGGTCTGCCGAACTTTTTTCCCTATTTGACGCCGTAAAGTCTGTTATTTCACCGACCTTACCGCCTGCGGTCTCGATCAAAGCTTTTATCTCGTCGGCGGAAATGTGCGCATCGTCGAATTTTATATTCAGCTGACGGTTCTTTGCATCGAACTTTGCCTGAACGATCTCTCCGTGCTCAAGAAGCGTATCTGTCAAAGCCGCGCCGCTGTCTTCGCCGCGAAGCTCATTAAGTGATATAATTATTTTTTTCATTACAACTGCCTTATGTTAAGTATAAAATATGTTTCCGTCATTATTACAGCTTTTTTACTGACTTTAATATAATGCCTCTTTTCAGCTTAAAAGTCAACAAATCAATATCAACATCGGCGCACGTGTTTTATGCTTACGGCGATTATTTTATACTGCCGACAAAACTGCTTCTTCGAAAAAATTCGTCGAAAAAGACGCTTACTAAAACTCATTATCGGCGGTCCGGCGGCTGACGGATATGGAAATGATCTCATAAACGACCGGTCTTTCCTCAACCGGCTGCTTCACTAAACCGACCGATGTCAATGCGAATAAAGACAAACCCATTGTATCCTTCTTTATGATACATATTATTATCGCCCGATTTTCTTTTAATCTTCATATTAATCAGTTGAAAGCATATTTTTTATTATGGAAAAGAAAAGAGCCTTCTGCATGTTGGCGATCATCGCCGTCATTTCGCTTTTTACCGTTTTGCGGGGGCTGCGGCAGGTACCGAACCGCGTTGATTTCTCCGCGGTTTACGGAGACGGGGACTTGCCCGAGAATATCGGCGAGCTGCTTGACGAAAAATACGGCAGCAGCATTTACATGTGCAGCAGCAACGGCATAACCGTCAGTCTGGCATACACAGAAAACGAAAAGCATTATATTAAATACTCATGGGTAAATTCAGACCCGAGCTGTTTCACCATGTTTTTTTTCATAGAAAACGATGACATGAAGGCTTTGCCGTCTGATGAGGACGCCACGGCGATAATCACATACGAAAACGGCGCACAGCAGACGCCTTTTTACAGCATCCTCAGCGACTGGCCGCAGGACGATCCGCTGCTGTACAAGAAGCTGCTCACGGTAAGATTTTTACCTTTGCGGCAGTCGCAGACAGCCATAGATTTGACCGTGTATTTCAACGGTGAAAAATACATAATAGAAAATATAAATATCGCTTGTAATTTATCCGCCATCCGTTATAATTGCAACCATGGAAAATAAAAATGAATACCAGAACGATCTCGTAAGCAGTCTCGCTGCTTACGCCAAGGACGATTATGTCCGCTTTCACATGCCGTCTCATAAGGGACGCAACGATATCTACCCGGAAATGTTTGCCCGGGATATAAATGAAACTTTTTTCTCCGACAATCTGAATTATCCGTACAGCGCGCTTATCGGCCATCAGGCTGACGCCGCGAAGATTTTCGGCGTGCGCTCTACGCTTTTTACCGTTAACGGAGCCACCGCGGCGGTCATCGCCAGCGTTATGGCGGCGGTGCACAGCGGTGAAAAAATACTTGTACCTACCAACAGTCATGTAAGCTGTTATTACGGTGCGCTTATGGCCGGCGCTGAAGTTAAAAGGTGCTATATCCGCGATTACGTTGCGGGAATATCTCTGGCAGAAATAGAGGCTGCGCTGGCGGAAGACCCCGATATTAAAGTTGTCTTTATCACCAACCCGACTTTTTTCGGCTGCAGCACCGATATAAAATCGATATGTGCTTATTTAAAGCAAAAGGGCATCATAAGTGTCGTTGATGAATCACACGGCACCCATTTCAATTTTTCTGACGAGTATCCGCAGGGAGTATTGTCATGTGAAGCCGATATCGTCATCAACAGCGGTCATAAAACCATAAACGGGCTTACGCAGTGCGCGCTCATCAATATTGTCAGTGACAGAATAAGCGAACGTGAGGTGCGTTTTTTCCTGCGCATGGTACAGAGCACTTCGCCTAATTATCTGCTTATTACCTCGCTGATTTCAGCTATCGATGAACTGAAAACTGTTGGACCTAAATTGCATCAGCTGAAAATATGGTATAATGAAACATCGGATGATATCGACACGACCGAGCATTTTCGCGTACTCAACCGTATCGCGTTCGAGCAGAAGCTCAGTTTCGATGTTGATCCCTTCAAAATTTGCGTACAGTGCGGGCTTGATACACCTACTGTCGTAAAAATACTTGAAGAAAAATATAAGATTCTTCCGGAAATGGTCTACCGTAACGTCGTTGTTTTTATGGCCGGGCTGAATTCCGTCAAAGAGGATTACGACAGACTGGCCGCAGCGCTGAAAGAGCTTGATAAGCGCACGGATATCCCCGCAGACCTCAGCGATATGAACGTGGTAGTGCCGATAATGCAGGCAGTGACGGATATGAGAAAAGCGGCTATGTGCGAACCGGATTATGTTTGCTTTGATGACTGTGACGGACGCGTATCCGCCGGATTTGTCAGCGTATATCCGCCGGGAGCGCCGATAATCATACCGGGAGATCTTATTACAAAGGACGTTATCGATTATATCCACCAATGCCGAAACGTTAAAGGGCTGGAAAATAATATTTGCAGGGTGACAAAAAAAGACTTATGAGCGGAAAATTGTTCGTGATCGAAGGGCTTGACGGCAGCGGCAAACAAACGCAGTCGGAGTTGATATACGAACGGCTTAAAAAAGAGAATTATGATATCATCAGAGTGGAATACCCGAATTACAAATCGGAATCCTCCTCGCTTGTTAAGATGTATCTCAGAGGCGATTTCGGCGAAAATGCCGACGACGTAAGCGCGTATATCGCCTCTACTTTTTATGCGGCCGACCGCTATGCATCATATAAGACAGAATACCAGTCATTTTATGAAAACGGCGGCATCGTTCTGGCCGACCGATATACCACCTCAAATATGGTGCATCAGGCCTCAAAAATACACGATGCCGAGCAGCGCCGAAAATATCTCGACTGGCTGTGTGATCTCGAGTTTTCAATCTACGGTATCCCCGTGCCGACGCAGGTTTTTTTTCTTGATATAGATCCGGCAGACGCCATGATGCTGATGCGCGGGCGCGATAATAAATTCACCCACACCGGCGAAAAGGATATTCACGAGAAAAGCGAGTCGCATCTGCGCAATTCATATCAGACGGCAAAATACCTTATCAGCCGCTACGGCTGGGAGAGCGTGCCCTGCATAGAGAACGGCGCGATATTGCCGATTGAAATCATCCACGAGAAGCTGTATAATAAAATAAAGAAATATCTTTAAAGAGATATACCGGAGGAAAAATGAAGCTCATTATAGCCATAGTACAGAAGGAGGATGCATTTATTCTTTCCGATGCCCTCACCGAAGGCGGGTTTTATGTCACCAAACTTGCGACTAAGGGCGGTTTTCTGAGCATGGATAATATAACGCTGCTGATCGGCACGCAAGCCGATATGGTAGATACCGTACTGGATATTATAAAAAAAGTTTGCAACAACAGAGAACAGATAGTTTCGTCTCCCATGCCGGGCATCGGCAGCGAGGCGGAAATGCACACCTATCCGCTGAAAATAAATGTGGGCGGCTCTACTGTTTTTGTTGTTGACGTAGACAGATTTGAAAAGTTCTGATATTTTCTCCGCCGGGCGTTTTCCGCATGCCTGCCTGTTTTACGGTGCGGAGAAGAATGTGCTGAAGGACGCAGCCGATGAGGCGTGCGTAAAAATAATTTCCGCGGCCGATCCGTCGGTTGATAAAGAGCTGCTCGGCACCAGACTCAGCGACCGCGCTTTTACAGATATTCTTTATATCAGCAAAGATAATACTATGGTGGCAATAGAAGCCGTAAAAAAGATAGCGGCCTTTTTTGCTGTACGCTCACATGAAAAATACGGCGTGCGTTTTGCCTATATAGAAGACGGCGATATCATATCGGAAGCGGCGCAGAACGCTTTACTGAAGATCATGGAGGAGCCGCCGGCGGAGCGCTATATCTTTATATTAGCCTCCGGCACCGATAATTTGCTGCCTACGGTGCTCTCGCGGGTGCAAAAAATCAAGGCAGTCGATACAAATGCTGAAGAAGCGGCTGAAAATGATGATATAATATATATATATGAGCATTTGTGCGCAATTCTGCTGGAAGGCGACCTTGCTGCGCTCTTTGAAACTTCCCTGCTTGTTTCCCGTCAGCGGGACGATGCGGTTCGCCTGTTGAATGATATGTACCGTATCTTTCTGACATTGGCGAAGGGCGAAGATGCGCTGCAAACGGTTTCGCTTGATTTGCTGAGCGATCATGTCAGTCGATTGGCGGCACTGCGTATGTGTGACTTTGTGCAGAACGGACTGCGCGCGATAAAGCGCAACGCTTCCGTCCGTTTGGCTGTCGAGAATACGCTCATATCCATTCTGGAGGAGTATAATGCAGAAAATAGTAGGGATCAGGTTTAAATCAGCCGGTAAAGTATATTACTTCGATCCTCAGCAGATATATCTGAAGCTCAATGACAATGTGATTGTGGAGACAGCGCGCGGCCTTGAATTCGGCACGGTCGTCTCCAGGGTACGCAATGCGGAGGATGAAGAGATAAAACATCCGATCAAACCGGTAGTGCGTAAGGCGACGCTGAAGGACGAAAAGACCCACGAGCATAATCTGAAAAAAGCGCAGGAAGCTATGGATATATGCCGTGAAGAGATAGAAAAGCATAAGCTCAACATGAAGCTCATTCGCTCGGAATATACATTTGACGCTTCAAAGGTGATTTTTTACTTTACCGCAGACGGGCGGATAGATTTTCGCGAGCTGGTAAAAGATTTGGCCTCCATCTTCCGTATCCGGATCGAGCTGCGTCAGGTAGGCGTGCGTGACGAGGCGAAGATGCTCGGCGGAATAGGCTCCTGCGGGCGGCCGCTTTGCTGCAATAAAT
>CAZIQU010000081.1:0-2241 GCA_964541445.1 uncultured Lachnospiraceae bacterium
CTACCAGCCGAAGAAGAAGTGTGTCGATCGTGCCGTTGGTTTCATCATCATAGCCGGCATGCCGGAGGTACAGCCCCTTAATCAGAACATTCAGATAAAAGTCGTCAAGCTTAGCCTCAATGACTGCGATCGGGTTGCCGTTGCTGATATACAAAATATAGTCCGCTTTTTTGGGCTTTTCGCAAAAAGCAAGATTTCCTTTTATATTTACCCGCCCGTCGGTGATAGCCGTTCCCATGGTGATATGATCGTCCTGCCATTTGGCGGTGATCGCCGGCGTGATATATCGCAGTTTAATATCTTCTTCAGTCATTTGCTTTTTAGTAATCATCAGATGCCGCTTTTTTTCTTTTCGGTACATCTATGGGAAAGCTTATGATATTACGATATTTTTATTTATTATATCATAAATAGATATTTATATCATAAATCGACATTTCCCGCAGACATTTCCCTAACCGAATATAAAATAGCAATCAATAAGCACGAGTGCTGATAAAAATATTAATTAACTCTTAAAGTATGTTGGTAAAAACGATTTTTTGTTTATAATAGAATATGTCAGAATATTTCATTCTCAATAACGACAGGAGCATAACATTATGGCAACAGAAGTTAAATATGATGAAAACGCCCGCGCCGAGATGAAAGCCGGTGTGGATAAATTGGCCGACGCCGTTAGGGTAACATTGGGGCCAAAGGGGCGCAATGTGGCATTCGATCAAAAATACGACGTGCCTTTGGTCACTAATGACGGTGTAACTATCGCCAAGCAGATAGATCTCGAAGATCCGTATGAAAACGCCGGCGCACAGATCGTCAAGCAGGCGGCTTTAAAGACCAACGAGTCGGTCGGCGACGGTACGACGGCTTCGGTGGTTTTGGCGCAGGCAATGATCGGCGAGGGGCTGAAAAACGTTATGGCGGGCGCAAACCCGGTGCATATCAAAAACGGCCTTGACAGGGCGGCGGCAGCGGCCGCGGCAGAGCTTACGAAGCTCGCTGAGCCGGTGAAGGACCGTAATTTTTTAAAGTATATCGCAACGATATCCGGCAACAACGACCCGTTCATCGGCGAGATGGTCGCCGATGCTTTCGATAAGGTCGGCTTCGGCGGCGTAGTCACCGTGGAGGACAGCCAGCTGCTCGATACCACTATGAAGTATTCGCGCGGCATCAAATTCGATAAAGGGTATCTTTCCGATTATTTTATCAATAATCAGACCAACCGTAAGGTGGAGCTCAACAACCCCTATATACTCATTCCCGAGGAAAAGGTCAGCAATTTCAACGACCTGATGAAGATACTGGAGGCCGTGCATAACGAGGGAGCCAGCCTGCTCATCGTCTGCAAGGAGCTTGACCCCAATGTTGTCGCCGGTTTAGCGCAGAACGCGCTCAAGGGCATTCTTAAGGTGGCGGCGGTGGAAGCGCCGGGCTACGGCGATACGCGCAAGCGCAATATGGAATGTATCGGTGTTATGACGGGCGCGACGCCTCTTAACCCCGATTTGGGAACAAAGCTTGCCGACTGCGGCCTGGAGATATGCGGACATGCCGAGCGTGTTGTCATAGATAAGGAATCAACGGTCATACAGGAACCGGCCCGTGCCGACAGCGAAGAGGCAGATGTAATGCGTAAGCGTGTGCGCGAGGCCCTGGCTAAGGAAGATAAAGATTACGAGATCGAAAAATTGCAGGTATCACTCTCATTGTTGTCCGGCGGTATTGCCGTGATCACCTGCGGCGGCGTTTCCGAGCTGGAGATGTTCGAGCGCAAGTACCGTATGGAAGATGCCGTCAGCGCCGCTTATGCGGCCATTGACGAGGGCGTGGTGCCCGGCGGCGGCAAAGCGCTGCTCTTAACGCTGCCGGTGCTCGATGAGCTGGTCAATTCGCTGGACGGCGATGAAAAGACCGGCGCGAAAATACTGCGCGACGCTATGGAGGCGCCGATCAGGCAGATTGCCGCAAACGCCGGTGTTGATGCCAGCGTGGTGGCCAATGAGCTGAAGAAGTCGAAAGATGTCAACTTCGGTTATGACGCCATGAAGGATGAATACTGCGATATGTTTGAGCGCGGTATCCTTGACCCGGTCAAGGTAGTCAAAAATTCACTGCTCAACGCTGCCAGTGTCGCCACGATGTTTTTGACGACGAATGCCGGTGTTATCGATCCTAAATCGACCGACCCCGACCGCAAGGACTGAAAACCGCCGTTAAGGCGCTGAAGAATAATAG
>CAZIQU010000081.1:2251-6875 GCA_964541445.1 uncultured Lachnospiraceae bacterium
TTCGTAAACTCATGAAGCGCGGCGGCCTTTTTTACGCGGAATATCGGTTGTTAAAAAAGTATCGCGCAGGTGATATGCTGCTGCGCTTAAAGCGCCTTGCGCATGATCTTGCCGGAGGTCGTCTTCGGCAGGCTGTCGATATATTCAACGACGCGCGGGTATTTATAGGGAGCGGTGTTGGCTTTAACGTAATCCTGCAATTCCTTTGTGAGCGTGTCTGAAGGCTCATAATCGGGGTTAAGCACGATCACCGCGCATATCTTCTGCCCGCGTATATCGTCCGCCCGACCGATGATCGCCGATTCTTTTACTGCCGGGTGGGTGTTGAGCACGCTTTCGATCTCGAAAGGCCCGATGCGGTAGCCGGAGGATTTTATCATGTCATCGTTGCGGCTCACATACCAGTAATCGCCGTTTTCATCGCGATAGGCAATATCGCCGGTATGATAAATGTCGTTTTCTATCGGGTTAAGATATTTTTTGTCGGCGCCGTAGGCCATAAGCAGCCCGGGAGCGTTTTTATCGGTTATGTGTATCACCACTTCGCCGTGTTCGTAAGGCGCGCAGCCTTCGCCGTTGTCGTTGAGCAGCATCACATCATAAAGCGGCGAGGGTCGTCCCATACAGCATTCGCGGGCGTCGCACCATTCAAATGTGCAGGTTATCGGTGTGCCCTCGCTCTGCCCGTAGCCGACGCGGATATAGCTGCCGGTAATATCGTGGAAGCGTTCGTTCACCTCCTGAGCGAGCGGTTCGCCGGCGGTGGAAAACCATTTTATCGAAGCCACATGCTCGGCCTTCAGCCCGTCGCGCAGCAAAAGGCGGTACATGGTCGGCGGTACGCAAAGCGAGGTCGGGCGGTATTTCTGCATTATTTCCAGCAGCTTTACCGAATCGAAACGCAGCGGGTCATAAGCTAACACAGCCGTACCGCAGATAAACTGCCCGTAAAGGTTGCCCCAGCCGAACTTGGCCCAGCCGCTGTCGGCCTGAGTGAGGTGCAGACCGCCGTTTTGCACGCGCTGCATATATTTGGCCGTGACGATATGTGCCAGCGGATAGGTACGGTTATGTATGGCCATTTTCGGGTAACCGGAGGTGCCTGAGGTAAAATAGATGATGAACTCATCGCTGTTTTCGCCGCTGCTTTCCTCCTCATAAAGCCCGTAGCCGGTAAACTCACTGTTGAAAAGGTGATAGCGGCCTTCCGTCATATTTTCACCGGCGATGATTATGCCCTTGAGTGAGTGGCATTTTTTCTGCATGCCCTCCAGCTGATGGATAACATATTCATCGTTTACGGCGATAACATATTTGGCCGCGCAGGCGTTGAGACGGTAGGCGATATCCTTGGCGCGCATCTGTACCGAGCAGGGCACTACTACCGCCCCCATACGGTGCAGCGCGATGGCTGCTGCCCAATATTCCCAGCGGCGGCGCATCAGCGTCAGTACACGGTCGCCCTTATTGATACCGAGCTTATGAAAATACGCGGCAGCCTGCTTTGATAAAAGCGAAAGCTCGCCGAAGCTGATTAGCTTCTCATTGCCGGCGTCGTCAACATAGATTATCGCGGTTTTGTCCGGTTCGGCCTCCGCCCATGCGTCGATAACGTCGCGGGCGTAGTCGAAACGCGGCGGCACGATAAGCTTAAAATTATTTTTGAAGTCTTCGTAATCGCTGAATTCGGTTCGTTCGGTGAATCTCGTTAATAAGTCCATTTCGTTTTCCCTGTATATTCCTGATAATAAAAAAACCGTTTGCCCATAATCAGGGCGAAACGGATTCGCGGTACCACCTAATTTTTATATACCGGTTGCCCGGCATACCTTGCGCGGCGCGGCGCTTAAAGCGCGATGTCGCTTCCACTTTATACGGTCGGATTTCCGTCAGATTCTACTCGGGGCACAACACCCTTTTCTGTCTGCAGCTCCAAGACTACTTCGCGCATCTTCCCGACGAAACGTTTCCACCGCCCGTTTCTCTCTCTGCCCGGTTCGGATACCTACTCCTTCTCTTCACAGCCTTTATTTTTATTGAGTTTTAGCTATATTAGCATTTTTTCTTTTGCCTGTCAATAAAATAACTTAATTTATTTTTTAAAAGGTGCGCAGGCTAATACCGGGTAAAGTGCGAATGACGGGTACACATATCTCAGACATACCACCGGACCGGTAAGGCAGATAATCCAAAGAGCGAGCGGTGCTGTGGCTAAAAGCATAAGAGACCGTTTCCTTAATAGTATCCCTGAGATCAGGCAAAAAAGAGCAAGCCAAAATGGGAAAGCTGTGCTCATTACCGTGGCGAAGATAGAAACACCGGCATACTTGCTGAAATCGGCAAATCCGTCATAAATTGGGCGCAGACATTCCAGCATGGAGCTTGATTGCACGCGATAATAGTCAAGCTCAATGATGCTTGTTGCTATATAAGGAGCCGGAGTAAGCGGATCAGGGGTAGGTGTGCTTATGTACCATGAGCCGAGATTGAGACAGAGAAATGAATTCAGATACTCAGCAGGGTACTTGATACCCAGTTTAAGCCATAGCTTAATAAAGGCACGGCGATCGTAGTTGTCATTTTGGAAAAAAGTAGATTTTACCGGATCGGCAAAGCGTGGATTGTACTGCATAGCTATATACAGCGGAGAATTGAAACGGTCTATCATTGCGTATTCATCGTCAGTAAGTTCATCATATTTTGTCCCGCATACATTTGCTATCTGATTAAGCGGCAGGCTCAGTGCTTCGGTTTCAATCCCCAAACCGACACCTAAACTTTGGAGCACCGGCCCATGTATCAGCACATACGACATCAATATACTTATGCTCAGAAGTAAAATTTTTTTTCTGTTCTTCTTTATCAATATAATTGTAACAAAGAAAGTAGGTACATAAACACCGATAGCGCTTTTGCAAAAGAACATAGCGGCAATGCTTGTTATATAAAATAATATTATTTTTTTCTTTGACTTGAAAAATGTATCGCCGTCATCCGAGATCATTTCAAGGAGCTGTAACACGGTAAAAATAAATAACGCACTGTAAATTATATCTTTGGTGCTGGCAAATGACATAAGTGCATTTGTCGGGCATAGCGCAAAGAAAAGCAAAGTAAATAACATGACGCCGTTTGAAAAATGATGTTTTGCCATTATATTGAGGCAGCATGCAAATGCGGCGCTTAAAAGCAGCATTTGAAAAATTAGATAAATCACAAGCGCAAGGCCGCTTACGCCGAATAGTATTTCAATGCGATAACACAGCCAAAAAAGGGCGGTGCATCCGAACGGACACAGCTGACCGCAGGGGAATACTCCTACGGCCTGGCCTATCGGCAGATACATATCATAAGCCAGCGTGCCGGGGTAGTAGGCAAGGTACACCGGGAGCCAGCAGATGAAAATAATCATCCATAGCTGTAAAAATGTTCGCCGTGAAGGATAAAAAAATTTCCATTGGCTTTTCGTTTGCCCTGTCAGCGGTGGAGCCGTGTGTTTTTGTATGAAAGCGAAAAATACTGCTGACATTCCGCCGAATAGAATTGTAAGACCCGCAAAACAAATCAAGCTGTTCATGCATGATGAGAATGAAGCAAACGCCGGATAGACAGTGTCGGTATCATATATTGTTTTGCCGAGAATTAAAGATAAAGAAAAAGCGGTGCCTAATGCCAATCCGCAACATGCCGCGCGGCGTCGGTAACAGGAAGCTGCCGCATAAATGACAGCAAACGCGGTGACAAATATCAAGATATATAATAAAACATTTTGCCGTAAGTCAGATTGTATTATTAAGCTATAGGTGCTTAAGGCGGCAGAGGCCGTAATGCCCGTAAGTAAAGCGGGTTTTTTCTTTATAGTCTTCATTATTTTATTCTATCATACTTAGAATTTCTGTTTTATAATGTTTGCTATAAATTGATGATTTTACTTTTATTTTGCGGTATGTTGTGCTATAATACATCACGTTGAAAAACCGTGCGTCCTTAGCTCAGCGGATAGAGCATTCGGCTACGAACCGAAAGGCCGGAGGTTCGAATCCTCTAGGGCGCACCATTTTTTAGAAATGCAAAGACTTATCTTCTCATGCTTATAAGCAGAGCTTAACGCCTGAAAAGATAAGGCTTTTTTATATGCCGTCAAAATAATATTTAAAGTATTTTATTATAAGGTTCTTCGCGAAGCGCAAAAGCAGCTTCGCTCATTTATTTTGCCGCCATATACGTATGCTTCCATACGCTCCCTTGCGAGCAAGCTCGCCGTGCGCGTATTTCGCATCCGTGCATTTCTTATTTTTCAGAGTCCTCTAGGGCGCACCATCGTCAGAACAAGCTACGCTTTTAGCGAAAGGCTCGGGATTTCCCGAGCCTTTCTTGTACGCTCCGCTGTTCTTCCTCTTCGAAAAAGTCAGCAGTAGCTTGTAGCCAACAAATAATCGCTAAAGCTCAATTTGTTGGACAAGCCTTAGCAGTAGAGCGCAGCCAATCGCTATGCTCTTGGGCGCTCCTTGCATGGGCATCGTTGACCGTCATTTATAGGCTTCGCCTTAAATTACGGACTCTGCCGCAGCATGGGTGTCGTAAGCCGAAGCATAGCTTCGGACTCCACCGCAGAGGGCCGGAC
>CAZIQU010000082.1:0-6755 GCA_964541445.1 uncultured Lachnospiraceae bacterium
ATATTCTTACCAATCTCGAAAGAGTGGCCGACCATTGCTCAAATATCGCCCTCAATTTGATCAGGATCAACGAGGGCAGCTTTGATACACACGAATATGTTTTACGCCTTAAGAGCGCCGGTCATGACGGATACGACGACATGTGCGCCTATTACGGTACAAAATATAAGCTTTGACAATAAACGCGGCAGGGCAGCTGAGGCTCGCCGCGGAATAATCAGCAGGTGATATATGGATATATTCAATGTTTTGGAATTGGTAGGCGGTTTGGCGCTGTTCCTCTTCGGCATGAACGTGATGAGTTCCTCACTGACGCGCATGTCGGGCGGCAAACTGGAAAACACCTTAAAAAAGCTCACTGCCAATCCGCTGAAGAGCATCGCGCTCGGTACCGGCATTACTATTGCCATTCAATCGTCATCGGCGATGACCGTAATGCTCGTGGGCTTAGTAAACTCGGGAGTAATGAAGCTGAGTCAGACTGTGGCCGTAATAATGGGCTCAAACATCGGCAAAACGCTGACATCGTGGCTGCTGAGCTTATCGGGCATAAAGAGCAGCAATATTTTCGTGACACTTTTGAAGCCGGAATCTTTCGCGCCGATCATCGCTATTATCGGCGTGGCAATGATGATGGTCAGCAAAAAAGAAAAACGGCGCGACATAGGCAATGTGCTTATCGGCTTTGCCGTACTGCTCATGGGCATGACGACGATGAGCGGCGCCGTATCACCTTTGGCCGATGCTCCGGAATTCGCCCAGGTGCTCACCTACTTTAAGAACCCCGTTCTCGGCCTTTTCACCGGCACGGCCTTTACGGCGGTGATACAAAGCTCCGCGGCCTCGGTTGGTATATTGCAGGCGCTGTGCGTAACCGTAAACATCTCCTACCGGGTTGCCATTCCTATTATCCTGGGGCAGAATATCGGCACCTGCATCACCGCCGTGCTGGCCAGCATCGGTGTCAACAAGGACGCCAAACGCGTCGCCGCCGTGCATGTGCTTTTTAATCTGATAGGCGCCGTCGCTTTTCTGATTTGCCTTTTTATCGGCAACGCCGTTTTCCGTTTTTCATTCCTGGACGAAGCAGCCACCCCTGTGGGCATAGCCGTTGTCCATACTGTCTTCAACATTCTTAACACTCTGGTTCTGCTGCCGTTCCGCAAACAGCTGCAGCATCTGGCGGAGATTATCATTCCCGACGCCAAAAACAAAGAGGAAAAGGAGCTGCTCGACGAGCGTCTGCTTCTCAATCCCTCGCTGGCTGTTGAGCATACCACTATGGTTGCCACGAAAATGGTCAAGAAATCAAGAGAAGTGCTGATGGGGGCGTTGGAGCTTATCTACGGTTATGACCGTGAGCGGGCCGCCGCACTGTGGGATGAGGAAAACGATATAGATATCTATGAGGACAAGATAGGCACTTACCTGATACTGATAAGCAGCAAAGCGATCAGCGAACGCGACAGCCGTCAGGTATCGATGCTGCTTGAGGATATCGTCGATTTCGAACGAATCAGCGATCACGGCGCCAATATAATCAGCATCGCTCAGGAGATGGAGGGCAAAAACATCGCCTTCTCCGAGTACGCACGAACGGAGCTTGATATTATCACCGGTGCAGTAAAGGAGATACTCGATATAGTCTGTGAGGCCTTTGATAAAAAGGATATGGAAATGGCAAAACGCGTAGAACCGCTGGAACAGGTGGTGGACGACCTGCGTGATCAGCTGCGCAACCGTCATACCGAACGCCTGAAGGAAGGCATCTGCACAATGGAAACCGGCATTTTCTTTTTAGACATACTGACCAATCTCGAAAGGGTTTCGGATCACTGCTCAAATATTGCCGTAAACCTCATACGCATACTCGAGGGCAGCTTCGATACCCACGAATATCTTGATAAAGTCAAAGCAGACGGCGCCAATGATTACGACAGCCTATATGCCGCCTATTCTAAAAAATACAGACTTTCATGGATTACTCCCGCCAAAAGAGATGCCGAAACTGAATTGTCAGCCGGCAAATCGGAGGCAATGAAATGAATACTCTGATATTCAACGGTTCGCCGCGCCGCAACGGCGACACCGCCGCCCTGATCGACGAATTCAGTCGTTACGTAAAGGGCCGTAAGATCAGAGTCGATACTTATTACAGCGGCATAGCCTTCTGCAACGACTGCCGCCGCTGCCGTACAATGCCGGGCTGCAGTATTAAGGACGCCATGCTCAAGCTTTATGAGCAGACGCGTGAATGCGATGTGGCGGTCATCGCCTCACCCGTGAACTTCAGCATGCTGACCGGCAGCCTGTTGGGGGTATTTTCACGCTTCCAAAGCTGGTACTGCAATGAGAAATATCTTAATATAAAGCAGGATATAAAGCCGAAAAAAGGCGTCATTCTGTTGGCCGGCGGCGGTGACGGCAAGCCGGACGACGCCGTAAAAACAGCCCGCGCGTTATTGCGCTCAATCGGTGTGCGCGGAGAGATCGACGTATTGATGAGCGTGCATACCGACGAGCTGCCGGCGGCTGAAGATATAAGCGTAAAAGCGCGGATAAAAGAGACAGCGCAGAAGCTCTACGGATAATTTTTTCTTTATCTCATTAAAATTTTATTTTCATTTCATATAAATTTCATCTGAATGCCTATACTGTTCTTAAGAGGGTGAAAGGCAGGATCATGAAAGATGAAAACAATGTTTACGGTGCCGGAGGCGGCGTAGACGGGAATGAAGAACTTAATAACGGCGAAAATGACTTCAGCGGTAGGGCAAACGGTGCCGAAACGGAATATTCGCGCTATGAAAATTACCGCCAGTCCCCGCAGGATTATAAGCAGGGGTACACTTTAGGCTCACGCAAGACGCCGAAAAAGAACAGCGGGGCAGTGCGTATAGTCGTTACCTGTATGGTATGCTCACTTATATGCGGTTCACTGGGCGGCTATACTGTCAGCAAATATACCGCTGCCGATTCGAGCAGCGACGCTTACGGCACAGAACTGGCCTATCAGTCGGTAATAAGAAACGTCTCCGCAGCCGATGAAGTTGATGAAGAATTGAGCGTATCGGCGGTATCGGAGCTGGTGGCGGACAGCGTGGTAGAGATACGCACAGAGACACTGGCCACCAGCATGTGGATGACACAGTATGTTACCGAGGGCGCCGGCAGCGGCGTTATCATCACTGCCGACGGATATATCATCACCAATAATCATGTTATCGAGGATGCCAGTAAAATAACCGTAACACTTCACAACGGCGAAAGCTATGAAGCCGTGCTTGCAGCCACCGACGAACAGACGGACATCGCGGTCATCAAGATCGAAGCCGCGGATCTCAGCCCCGCCGTTTTCGGCACCTCAGCCGATCTGGCGGTAGGCGAACAGATTGTGGTAATCGGCAACCCGCTGGGCTCACTGGGCGGCAGCGTTTCCACGGGAATAATCAGCGCGCTGGACAGAGAAATAACCATTGACGGGCAAAGCATGGATCTCATGCAGACAGATGCAGCCATTAATCCGGGCAACTCCGGCGGCGGCATGTTCAATATGTACGGCGAGCTGGTCGGCATAGTCAACGCCAAGGGCAGCGGCAGCGACATCGACAATATCGGTTTTGCCATTCCTATAGATAATGTAAAGAATGTAGTCGAGCAGCTGATTTCCGTCGGATATGTACAGGGACGGGCCTATCTGGGTATAAATATGCTTGACATACTTAACGAACGCACGGCAGCCGGTTACCGGGTCAGCGATTTGGGCGTATATATTTACGAAATCGACGATACGACAAACGCTTACAAGGCCGGGCTGCGTGCCGGAGATCTGATTGTCGCCGTCAACGGCACAGAAACAGCGTCATCCACGGATGTAAACAATATAACAGCAACGCTGACCCCGGGCGAAAACATCACCGTACGCATAAAGCGCAGCGGCAGTGAAAAGGACTATACCTTTGTATTGCAGGAATATGTGCCGAATTAAAACTGCGGGCACCGAATAAAGTAAAAAAGCGTTATTCTCCGCGGAGAATAACGCTTTAGCTTTAATTGCGGCCGATCTATTCAAAAACGATAATGAATTCGTTTCCCGCCACTTCATCCGAATAATATTCCATATAATCTACGGCATAGTTGCCGACCGCATCGCTGCTGATCTGGAAGATAAAATCGAATGTAGCCGTTTGTCCGTTTGCAAGTACAAACGAATTGCCGATATTTTCGCCGTCTTTATATGCGGCTTTTTCTTCGGCGTACTCAACGTCTGTATCATTGCCTAAATTATAAGCAAGATAAAAGTCGTTGTAATAAATATCTATATCCTCACCGAAAGTATTTTTTACGGTGATCTCCGCCACCGCGTAATTATAACCGTCATCGGGCGTATAACCGTCATACTCGTTTACAAATTCCACACTCTTTACGGTAAAATCGAACCACGCGGTGCTTACGGTATCATTAAGAAAAGCTATTTGATAACCGTCAACATATCGGCCGTCGTCCCTCTTTGTCGTATCGACTACCCCGTCGGTACGTTCATAGCCTTCCACCGCATAACTTACCGTACCGGAACCGGAACCGCCGGAAGAAGTACCGCCGGAGGTCGTACCGCCCTTGCCGCAGGCGGAAAGCGTCATTACCGCGATCAAACAGAAAACTATTGCCGCGATCTTCAGTGATCTTTTGTTTTGTTTCATTTTTTTCTCCTGTCTTTTTTAAATATATGCCGATAAAATCCGCCGCTGCGCAAGTCGGCAGCGGATAATACAGAAAAACTTTATGCCGCCGGTCAGGCCTTAGGCTTGCCGCATTCCGAGCAGAATTTGCCGGTATTCACAGCGCCGCAGGCACACTGCCAGCTGCTTTCGGCTGCCGGGCGAGGCTTGCCGCATTCCGAGCAGAACTTGCCGGTATTCATTGCGCCGCAGGCGCATTGCCAGCCCTCCGCAGCGGCGGCGCCGGTATTCGCACCGGTATTCTGCCCCATGGCAAACAGGTCTTTGGCATTCATGCCGCCGGCACTCTGCGCCATGCCCATGCCGATAAAGCCGTTCAACGCGCCGCCCTCATTCTGAGCCGCCGAGCGCATGGCATCGGACTGCGCACTGACAAGTGCGGCCGCCGCCATGGAAGGATCGCGCATGACCGCGCTCTTTTGCAGCTGCTTGATCATATCCTCGTCTTCTTTGGTGGCCGATACGGAATTGATCGCCATTGAGGATATCGTCAGGCCCCTCAGCTCCGTCCATTTATTGCTGAGCTCATCATTCAGCGCTGTTGCCAGCTCGCTCGTATGCGCCGGCAGCTCGCTGTAACGAATACCCATAGCGGATATTTTAGCCATAGCCGGCTGCAAAGCGGTGAGCAGCTCGCTCTTTAAAGTACTGTCGATGCCGTCACGTGTATATGTATCCGTGACATTGGCGCATACATTCGTATAGAACTGCATGGGATTGCAGATGCGGTAAGAATACTCACCGTTGGTGCGAATGCTGATATCTATATCCAGCCCGATATTCTTGTCGGTTACCCGGAAGGGTATCGGATTTGGCGTACCGAATTTATTGCCGGTTATCTCCTTGGTATTGAAAAAGTACACACGCTGATCGCCGGCGGTATCACCGGCAAAGGTAAAACGCTTTTCCGCCTCGTTGAAGGAACGCATGACCGCATCACCCAAGTCTCCGGCGAAAATGCTCGGCTGTGTTTTATTGTCAAATACAAATTCACCGGCTTCGGCGCATACTTCCACCACCTTGCCCTGATCCACGATCATCATGCACTGGCCTTCGTTTACGGCAATTATAGAGCCGTCGGAAATAATATTGTCGTCACCCTTATTATTGCCGGATGTACGTTTGCGGCCTCTTTTTACCAATACATCGGCGCGAAGCGCGTCACAGTAAAAATATTCACGCCACTCATCCTTCAAAACCGACACAGCCGCGCCGATACCTGCTCTTAAAAGTCCCATTAATATGTACCTCCGTATTCTCTTAGTTTATTTTACAACCGCAGTATTCACAGCAGCCATTGCCTGTAGGTGTGGTAACCGCCCCGCAGTTGGGGCAATTGACCGGGCCCTGTGCCGCTGCCTGAGCCGCGGAAACAGTCTGCGACAATAAAGCGGTGCGGATATCATCGGCCTCGGCTGCCGCCGACGAATAGGCGGGATCGTCTCTGTCCATAGCCGATGAATTGACTTTTACCCTGATAGTTTCAACCCAGGGATGCTTGAGCGTAATATTCAGAAATACATCGTAAGTATACTCATACCTGACCGGTGGCGGCGGCGTGTTTTGACGCACCGTCGACGAATTTCCGCGGACGTTATCCGGTGAAAGTCCGCCGGAATGACGCAGCGGATTCCCCTGCGGAGCTCGCTGTCGGTTATCCTGCGGGCCGCGTCCGCCGGCGCCGTGCATTTGTGCGGTATTGATATTTCGCTGATTGACGCCGGGAGCGGAAGATACCGGTGTTTCCGTTATCTGGCGCTTATATTCCTCAATGTCCACATTACAGCCGGTTACCTGATCAAAAGTAAATACATCGGCGTTGTTGCTGCGGTAATCGCCGGAAGTATTGACAAGCCACTGCCCCTTGCTGTCGTCAAAAAAGAATTTTGCGGGAAAGCCGAAAGTGCGCGTTTCCGAGAAATTCTGCAATATTTCATTGTTTCGTTCCCGATAATCGAGATGTTCACGTGTCTGCGCCACGGTATACGATTTTCGTCCGTTTAAAAACGGACTGCA
>CAZIQU010000083.1:0-6724 GCA_964541445.1 uncultured Lachnospiraceae bacterium
GTTTGCGGCAGTAATCACGCCGATGTTCATTGAGGGGGAACAGATCATTCAGGCCTTTCAGACGGTGCGGGACGGAGTAGTCTTCACCAACAAGCGTATTTTTGCCATCAATGTACAGGGCATCACCGGCAAAAAGAAGGACTTTACTTCACTGCCGTACAGCAAGATTCAGGTGTTTTCGGTAGAAACCGCCGGCGCGCTCGACCTTGACAGCGAGCTGGAGCTGTGGTTCGCCGGTTTGGGAAAGGTACATTTCGAGTTTACCGCTCACGCCGACATTGCCGCTATATGCAAGAGCATCAGCGGCTTTGTACTCAATTAAAAACTTATATCGCCTTTTAAGGCGTCCGCGCATCGGCTGCGGACGCCTTATTTTATCGGCGCCGCTTTATTTGGCGTGGAATCTTTTTTTCTTTTTGTATGTTTTCGCGTCGGCCAGCGCCATGGCTGCGGCGATGTTTTCCGGCCGCGGCTGACGTTTGCCCGCGGTGATTTCATCGATGAGCTCGTTTACCGCAGCATTGAGCGGCGAATCAAAGCCGCTGCCCCAACCCGCGCCGATTACCGCGCCGCACAGATAAGCGGCCTCGGTCTTATTCTTCCGTTCCAAAGATGAAAGCGATGAGGAGCGCAGCGCCCGGTACGGTTCGCCGATTTCTTTAAGCAGGCGGTGACGCTTGGCGTCGGCCAGAGGGCCCGTTCCCCTGACAAAGGCGTGCGGATCAAATTTATCGTGAAAAACCGCCGTTTCTCGCTCATAATAGTCAAACAATGTCATATATTCCCCGATCAGCCGTATGAAAAAACGGCGGTCTTCGGCACGTTCGAGCATATCACCGAGAGTTTCACCGGTAAGAACGCCGCCGCAGATCACGCAGGAGGAGATAATGAACATGGTATTCAAATACTTTTCGATGTCGGCGCATACTTCGGTCGGGGCCATGCTGTCGAGCGCGTATTTGATCAGCTCGATCTTGGGAATACTCGCCATTGTATGAGAACCGATCTTAAAACCACCGTCGGCGACCAGCGCGAACGAATTATCACTTAAGCGTACGCTGCCCCAATCCGCTACGCAGAAAACACTGCGGTAAATGCTGCCTACCGTAGTAAACTCAGCGTTATACATGCCGTTTTGCACAGCCACAAGCGCGCCGTCCTCGGCCAGCCGGCGTTTGGCGCGCAGACCGGTTTTGTGCAGATCGTATGCTTGCGTGGCAATGATTATAATGTCATACTCCTCCGGCGAAGCCAGAATATCGGCGATTGCCGGCGGAAAAAATGTATGCTCGCCGCGCACTCCGCAGACATGAATACCTTCTTTATTGATAAGCTTTGCTTGCTTTACCTTGCCGGTGACCAGCGTCACATCCTCACCCTTATCAAACATAAAGCCTGCCATTACCGCGCCTACTGCGCCTGCTCCCACTATTGCGATTCTCATCGTTATCCTCCGTTTTCTGTTTTATCTGCGGGTGAAAGCATTTAATGAAGATAAGCGGACGGTGTGTTTACAGCCGCCGGCGGCCGTTAAAGCACGAGCGCGTCGATCATCGCCGGTGAAGACACCGTTTCCGTCACTCCGCAGGCCGAAAGCTGCGCACGGGTACGAAATCCCCAATCAACCATGATCACAGCCAGCCCCGAATTTACCGCTGTCTGCAGATCGACCTCCGAATCGCCGATATAGACGGCGCTCTTTTTCTCCGCGCCCAGTGCGCTCAGCGCTGCTTCGACTTCGTCGGGTGCCGGTTTGCTGCGCATACCCTCGCGCTGCCCCACGGCAGCATCGAAAAGTCCTGCGAAATACCTGTCGACCAGCTCACGCACGGCGCCGTCGGCCTTATTTGATACCACCGCCGTCAGGCAGCCGGCTTTCCGCAGGCGCTTCAACAGATCGGTGATGCCGTCATAGGGCTTGGTCTTGTCGGCGCAGTGGGCCAGATAATGCTCGCTGAACGCGCGATAAAACTTTTCCGCTTCCTCCGGCGCTGTTCCGTCGGGGAGGCTCTTCTCCGCCAATGCCCGCAGGCCGTGGCCCAAAAACGAGCGCACCTCATCGCGAGTTCGCGGCGGCAGCCCGAAGGCTTTCAGCGTCAGCGTGATGCTGTCGTAAAGATCGTCCAAAGTGTCAAGAATAGTTCCGTCCATGTCAAATATGCAGAATTTGTATTTCATGCTTTGATTTTACCAAACTCCGCGCCGGTTGCGCATACGCGCGCGGGCAAAACGGTTTTTTCTCCGACACAGCGGCTGTCAGGAAAATGCTTTCGTATATATATACACCGTTTGTCGGAAAATTCCGGTTCATTTTGCAATTTTTTTATTATTTTGTTCATTTTTGTTAAATCGGTAACGGCAGCAGTAAAAAACCGTATAATTTTTGCCGATCTCATGAAAATATGCACGAAAGCTTGCAAAACGCCGCGCGCTGATATATAATCGTCCCATAATAAATACCCCATGGGGGTATATGCGGAGAATATGCCATGGAAACAATGAAAGACGATATCTGCCCGGAGAAGCCGGAAAACAGCGGCGGCGGCGAATGCTGCTGTCATCATAAAAATACCCCCCGCAGCGAGGAAATGACGCGTGGGCTGCAAAATCGGCTCAGCCGCATAATCGGCCAGCTGGGCGGCATAAAAAGCATGCTGGACGACAACCGTTATTGCGGTGACATACTCATACAGGTGGCGGCGGCGGAGAGCGCGCTGCAAAGCTTTGGGTATATCGTTCTGCGCGATCACATGCAGACCTGTGTGGCGGAAGAGCTGAAAAAAGGCAACGAGGCCGTATTGGACGAGGCGGTGGAGCTTATCAAAAAGCTCAAATGAGAAAGACGGAGACAATTTCATGAAAAACGAGAAATTCACGGTCAGCGGTATGAGCTGTGCCGCCTGCAGCTCCCATGTGGAAAAAGCAGTAGCGGCAGTGCCCGGCGTAAAAGAAGTAAACGTAAATCTGCTTACAGGCAGCATGAATGTGGCTTATGAAAATCCGGCTGATGCCGGCATGATATGCGCGGCGGTATCTGCCGCCGGTTACGGCGCGCAGCCGCGTGACGGCGGCAAGGCGGCTGCCGATATACTCGCCGACAGGGAGACCCCGCGGCTGAAAAAACGCCTTATCATATCGCTTATTCTGCTGGTGCCGCTTATGTATGTTTCGATGGGCCATACCATGTGGGGCTGGTCCGTACCGGCGTTTTTGGCGGATAATCCTTTATCGGTCGGGCTTTACGAGCTGCTGCTTACCGCCGTGATCATGGCGGTAAACCGCAATTTTTTCGTCAGCGGCCTGAGCGCACTGGCGCACGGCGGCCCCAATATGGATACGCTGGTGGCCTTGGGCAGCGGCGCGGCTTTTATATACAGCACGGTGATCTTGTTTATTATCAGCGGCGCTTACGCTGTCGGTGATATGGCCGCGGCGGCACACTACGCGCATGAATTTTATTTTGAATCGGCGGCGATGATACTGACGCTGATTACCGTCGGCAAAACGCTGGAGGCGCGCAGCAAGGGCAAGACAACAAACGCGATAAAAAGCCTGCTGGAGCTGACACCGAAAACGGCGCATGTCATTCGCGGCGGCGAGGAGATAACGGTTGACGCGGCGGAGCTTGCGGTCGGCGATATTTTTACCGTTCGTCCGGGAGAAAGCATACCCGTTGACGGAGTAGTAACGGAAGGCGAGAGCGCCGTAAACGAATCGGCACTGACCGGCGAAAGCATGCCTGCCGACAAGAGCCCCGGCAGCGCGGTTAGTGCCGCTACGGTAAATCAAAACGGTTTTCTTAAATGCAAGGCGACGCGCGTCGGTGCCGATACGGCGCTTAACCGCATTATTGCCATGGTGGAAGCTGCTGCCTCATCAAAGGCGCCGATAGCAAAAACGGCCGATAAGGTCGCAGCGGTCTTTGTACCGTCGGTCATAGCCATAGCCGCCGTTACCGGCGCTGTTTGGCTCATAGCCGGGCAAAGTTTCGGGTTTGCGCTGGCCCGTGCCATCAGCGTTCTCGTCATCAGCTGCCCGTGCGCGCTGGGGCTGGCTACGCCGGTAGCCATAATGGTCGGCAGCGGCATCGGCGCAAAAAACGGCATACTTTTCAAAACAGCGGCCTCGCTGGAAGCCGCCGGCCGTACGCAGATTGCGGTATTTGACAAAACCGGTACCGTTACTCGCGGCGAACCGACGGTCACTGATATATTGCCCTTTGCTGGCAACGACAGCGCTTCCCTTTTAAAGCTGGCGGCTTCGCTGGAGGTCGGCAGCGAACATCCGCTGGCGCGGGCGATCATAAAAAAGGCCGATGAGGAGGGCGTCGCTTATGATGCGGCTGAGCTGTTCACCGCCTTGCCTGGGCACGGTGTCAGCGGCCGCGTGGCGGGGCATGAGGCCTGCGGCGGCAACGCGGCGATGATGGAAGAGAAAGAGCTGCTTACCGATGAGGCAAGACAAAAATGGGTTGAGCTTGCCAATGAAGGAAAAACACCGCTTTTCTTTGCCGACGGCGGCAAGGCGGCCGGTATAATAGCCGTGGCAGATACCGTTAAGGAAGACAGCGCCGCCGCTATTGCCGAACTCAGGCAGCTCGGCATCGAAACAGTAATGCTGACCGGTGACAACAGCCGCAGCGCCGCCGCCATCGCCGAACAGGTCGGTATCGACCGTGCGGCGGCAGATCTGCTGCCGGCGGATAAGCAGGCGGCGGTAGGTGAACTGACGAAGTACGGCAGAGTGGCGATGGTGGGCGACGGCATCAACGATGCTCCGGCGCTGGCCCGGGCAGATACGGGTATCGCCGTGGGCGCCGGTACCGATGTCGCTATCGAATCCGCCGATGTTGTACTGATGCGTTCATCGCTCAGAGATGTGGCAGCCGCGGTACGCTTATCACGTCAGGTACTGAAAAATATCCGTGAAAACCTGTTTTGGGCATTCTTTTACAACTGTATCGGTATACCGATCGCTGCCGGCGTGCTTATTCCCTCTTTCGGTATACAGCTCAGCCCGATGATCGGCGCCGCGGCCATGAGTCTTTCCAGCTTCTGCGTCGTCACCAACGCACTGCGGTTAAATTTTTTTAACGCCGCAAAGCCGGGGCGCCGAAGCGTCAAAAACAAGGTCATACTGCCGGAGAACATTACCGGCTTTAAAGATACAAGCAAGAAAAATACTACGGCTGATGAGCCGGCAAAAACGGAGGAAAACAAAATGACAAAGGTATTGAAAATCGAAGGAATGATGTGCGATCACTGCGTTATGCATGTCAAAAAAGCTCTGGAGGCCATAGACGGCGTAACATCGGCCGATGTCGATCTGCAAGCCAAGACCGCAGCGGTAGTCTTAAGCAGCGAGGTGGCTGATGAGGTCTTTGCCAAAGCGATAAAAGACGCCGGCTACGAAATCGCAGAGTAAAAGCCCGAAGCTGCGCTCTGCTGCTAATGAATTGGCTTAATTCAGTCATTTTTTGAGATCTGACCCCATTTGTTTCACCGAAACCGCAGTGCCGCGATTTCGGTGAATTTGTTTTTATTCAACTGTATTCTGCAATGACAGGCGCCGCGGGCAGGTCAAGGTAGTGTAGTGTGAAGTTTGGAGTGTGGAATTTGGAGCTTAAAGGCTGAAAAAGACTCTAAATTTTGAGTGCAAAAAACAGACCTGTCCTCATGAGAGATCTTTGAGAGATCTGACCCCATGAGATTCAATTCTGCTGCAATTCCTCCAGCAGCCGCTTCGCTGCGCCGGAAAACACCTGGTATTTTTTCCAGGCTAAGGTCAGCTCGGCGGTAAGCTGCGGGTAAAACGGACGAAAGCACAGGGCGCTGCCGCTGACATTTACCAGCTTGTCGATGCACAGAGCGCAGCCGACGCCCTCTTCAACCAAAAGAGCCGCATTATAAATAAGATTGTAAGTGCCTATGACAGTCAGCTGTTCGAAGGGATAGCCCAGCCAGCCGGAAAGCTCGTTTTGTATCATCGCCTGACGCGAACACAGCAGCGGCAGAGCGCGCATATCCGCCGGCGTGATGTATTCTTTGCGGGCTAAAGGGTCGTCATTTCGCAGAAGCAGACCCCAAATATCATAGGCCGGCAGCGTGATATATTCGTATTTTTTCATATCGATACGTCCGACGAAAAGGCCGAAATCCAATAAACCTTTGTCGAGACGCTCGGCAACATCTTCACCGTTGCCGCTGAAGAGATGAAAACGGATAGCCGGGCATGTCGCATGCAGACGCCGTATCGCCGCAGTGACACAGCGCATTCCGTCGGTCTCGCCGCCGCCGATATAAACGTCCCCGGTCGGCTCTGCGCCGCCGCTCAAAAATTCCGTTTCTGTTTTATCTGCCAGATCGACTATTTCCTGCGCCCGTCTGCGCAGAAACATACCTTCTTCGGTTAGGGTGATTTTGCGGCTGCCGCGCAGAAAAAGCTTGCTGCCCAACTCATCTTCAAGATCCATAAGCTGCTTCGAAAGCGTCGGTTGGGTTACATGCAGCCGCTGCGCCGCCGCCGTGATGTTTTCTTCTCTGGCTACCGCCAAAAAATACCTCAATACCCGCAGTTCCATATTTGCCGCCTTTTCGCTTTCTCGTAAAGTCTTAATATTCTTATAAACTATACTATATCATAAAAAATAAGTATTTGCTATATTAAACGCTCGCGGTTAAAATCAATATATAAGAGGAGCTCGTATGAACAGCAAAACAGACAT
>CAZIQU010000084.1:0-6597 GCA_964541445.1 uncultured Lachnospiraceae bacterium
TACAGCGCTCGGCACGGTCTATATAAACGGCGGCACCTATACCATAACGGCCGGTGAGGACGGCATACAGGCAGAAACGGCGCTGTATGTAACAGACGGTGAGCTGAGCATAACCACCGGCGGCGGCAGCGCCAACTCGAGCTACAGCGGTTCTTTTACGGACAGCTGGGGCAGCTGGGGACAGACGAGCGGCAGCAGCACGGCCTCGGGCAGCGCGAAGGCACTGAAAAGCGGTACGCTCACTTATATAAGCGGCGGCAATATCACTGTGGATTCATCGGATGATGCGCTGCACTCCAACGGCGCCATACTCATAGAGGACGGCATACTGAATATAGCCAGCGGTGATGACGGCGCGCATGCCGATTCGACCCTGACGGTCAACGGCGGTACGATCACCATAACGAAATGCTATGAGGGCCTGGAAAGCGCCGATATAGTTATCAACGGCGGAACGATCACCTTGACGGCGGCAGATGACGGACTTAATGCCGCAGGCGGAGCCGATGCCTCGGCGTCGGCTTCATCGGGCCGGCCCGGCGCCGGCAATTTTAATGCCGACGGCGGCCAGACGATCACCGTAAACGGCGGCGAGCTTACCGTAAACGCCGCCGGTGACGGTATCGACTCAAACGGATCGGTGTACATCAACGGCGGAACGACTTATGTATGGGGCCCGACCGACAGCGCCAACGGCGCCTTAGACTACAACAGCGAATGTGTCATTACCGGCGGGACCTTTGTCGCCGCCGGAGCAAGCGGCATGGCGCAGACCTTTTCATCATCGTCTACGCAGTATTCGCTGATGGCTTATACGGGGGCACAGAGTTCCTCAGTGGTAACGGTTTTATGCGACGGCAGCGAGATACTTTCTTTCACGCCGGCAAAGCAGTACCAGTGCATAGTAATAAGCACACCTGATATGACCGGCGGCAGCACCTGCACGGTAAGTATCGGCGGCAGCACCGTCGCCGAAGCTGCGCTTTCAAGCATAAGCACAACATACGGCAGCGGCGGCACTATGGGGGACTTTCAGCAGAATAACGTACCGTCGGGCAATACCGCTCCCGGCGGCGGCAACCCCGGCGGCGGACGTCCTTAATGAATTTTTAATTTTGCACCGGCGCTGTTTTAAGGCAAATTTAAGCTTGGCGCTGTAGAATGCAAATGTAAAAAGAAATACCAAGCAAATTTCCCTCCATAATAATTTTATATAAAGCGAGAGAGCATCCCGAAGAGGGATGTTTTCTTTTTGCCGGTTCCGGCACATTTACCAGTTCGGGACCTGTCCCTATGAAGCCAGAAGTTTTTTTGCAGACAATACGCGTATATCTCCGTCAAGAAAAAACTGCGGAAATAAAAAACCGGCCGGAACGATTTTCGCAATTCCGGTCGGAGATCTTCAATTTTTCAGTTTACCTTTATATACTCATCGCGCCCGGCACCGACAGATATGTAGCTTATGCGTGAGCCCACCCTTTCCTCGATAAACCGCACATACTCCCGGGCCGCCTTCGGCAGCTCGGCAAGATTGCGGCAGCGGGATATATCGCAGTTGAAGCCCTCGAGATATGTTACAACAGGCTTCGCCTCCGGCAGTCTTTCATCGGTGGGGAAAACATCGGTGCTGATGCCGCCGATCTCGTAATGCGTACATACGGGGATCTTTTCCATATAAGAAAGCACGTCGAGCTTGGTCAGCGCCAGTTCGGTCGCGCCCTGTATTTTTACGCCGTAGCGCGACGCAGGAATATCGAAAGGCCCTACCCTTCTGGGCCGGCCCGTAGCCGCGCCGTACTCGCCCCCGGCCTTGCGCAGGTCTTCAGCCTCATCGCCGAAAAACTCGGCGGCAAACGGCCCCTCGCCCACACAGGTGGAATATGCCTTCATAATGCCCACCACCCTGTCGAGTTTTCTTGCCGGAATACCGGAACCGATCGGCGCGTAGGCGGCAATAGTCGAAGAAGATGATGTATAAGGGAAAATACCGAAATCTATATCCTTGAGCGCGCCCAGCTGCGCTTCAAACATAACCGAATGACCGCTGTCGATCGCGCCGTTGAGGTAGTCGCCGGTATCGCAGACGTAAGGGGCAAACGGCAGCGCATACCGCTCGAGCCACGCATAGATATCCGCCGCATCAACAGCTTCGTATCCGTAACCGCCGACCACTGTGAGATTTTTCCACTCAACAATATCGTAAATATGCTGTTTTATATCGGGCAGATATTTAAGATCGCCCATGCGCACGGTCTTTTTCATATACTTATCGGCATAAGCGGGCGCGATACCGCGTCTGGTTGAGCCGAACTTTTTATCAGCCAAACGGTCTTCCTCAAGGCCGTCCTGCAGCTTGTGATACGGCAGGCAAATCGTGGCTTTATCGCTTATTTTCAGGCGTTCGGGCGTAACGGTTATGCCTTTTTCACGCAGTCTTGCCGCTTCGTTAAAAAGATGCTCGGTATCTATCACCATGCCCGGGCCCATAACATTTATCGTTTCCTCCCGAAGTATGCCGGAAGGCAGCAGATTAAGTATAAATTCACCTTTGTCGTTTTTTACGGTATGTCCGGCGTTGTTGCCGCCCTGATATCTGACGACGACGTCGTAATCGCGGCAAAGCAGATCGACCATGCGGCCCTTGCCCTCATCGCCCCAGTTGATGCCGACCACTGCGGTAAGCATATTTTCGTACCTCCACTAAACGTTTATTTCCGGCGCTTCACCGCCGATGATATCCTTATTGGCCGCCAAAAGCGGCTCGGCATATTCCGAAATGAATTTTTCCGTCTGATAAGCGGCGCAGCCGGTAAAAAGCGCCGGATCGGTCAGCTCATTCAGCTCTGCATCGGTAAGCGCGAAGACCGAGTCCGCAGCGATACGTTCCAGAAGATCGTTGGGTTCGCCTGTCGTTTTCGCTTTTTTAGCCGCGGCGACGGAATGTTCCCTTATCGCCTCATGCAGCTGCTGGCGGTCACCGCCCTTATTCTCCACACAATACATAAGTATATTTTCCGTAGCCATAAAAGGAATTTCATCCTGTAAATGGCGCGAAACAATCTTCGGGTATACCGTCAGTCCGCTGATAACATTGCGGTAAAGCGAAAGCACGGCATCCGCCGCCAAAAATGCTTCCGGTACGCTGATACGTTTGTTGGCGGAATCGTCAAGCGTGCGTTCGAACCACTGCGCCGAAGCCGTAAAAGCGGCGTTTTGCTCGTCGCAGATGATATAGCGCGAAAGTGAGCAGATACGCTCCGAGCGCATGGGGTTGCGCTTGTAAGCCATAGCCGACGAGCCTACCTGTTTTTCCTCAAAGGGCTCGTCCACCTCCTTCAAATGCGAAAGCAGCCTGATGTCGGTGGCAAATTTTGTGGCGCTCTGCGCTATGCCGGAAAGCGCCGACAAGGCGCGGTAATCGACCTTGCGCGAATATGTCTGACCGGATACCGGATATACGCCGTCGAAACCCATTTTGGCGGCAATGAGCTTTTCCAGACCGGTGGCTTTTTCTTTATCGCCGCCGAAAAGCTCCAAAAAGCTGGCACAGGTGCCGGTGGTGCCCTTGCAGCCGAAGAATTTCAGCGAAGAAAGCTGAAATTCGATCTCCTCCATATCAAGCAAAAGCTCCTGAAGCCATATGCAGGCGCGTTTACCGTAGGTGGTGGGCTGAGCCGCCTGGAAATGTGTATAGGCAAGACAGGGCAGATCTTTGTATTTTTCGGCGAAAGCCGCCAGCGCAGCAATCACGTTGAGAAGCTCACGGCGAATGTATTCAAGCCCCAGCTTAAGTCTGATAATATCGGTATTGTCGTCTACATAGCTGGAGGTCGCTCCCAGATGAATGATGCCGGCAGCCTGCGGGCAGACCTCGCCGTAGGTACGGATATGCGCCATGACATCGTGACGAAGCTCTTTTTCATAGTGCGCCGCCTTAGCGTAATCAATATCATTGATATGCGCTTTAAGCTGTGCGATCTGTTCATCGGTTATATTGAGGCCCAGCTCTTTTTCGCTTTCCGCCAGCGCCACCCAAAGTCTGCGCCAGGTAGTGAACTTAAATTCATCGGAAAAAAGCTGCTTCATATAAGGGCTTGAGTAACGCCCGGTGAAAGGGCTTTCGTAAACATCGTATTCCATATTTTCCTCGTACTGCGTTTATGGCAGCCTTAATGTCGGCTTCGCGCATTTCAATCCACGCACCATGCACAAAAAATTTTATTTATTATGTTGAAAACCAACCGTCAAAGCTCACAGCTCAAAACGGTTTTTATCGGCATGACCGGGTATCTCCGTCGGGTAGTCGCCGCTGAAGCAGGCCGTGCAGAAACCGCATTCGGCGTGATTTTCGGGTATCTTTACCACATTTTCCAAGCTGAGAAATCCGAGAGTATCCACACCGATCATTTTCGCTATTTCGGCTATCTCGTGTCCGTGCGCGATAAGCGTATCGCTGGAATCAATATCGGTGCCGTAATAACAGGCGTTGCGGAACGGCGGTGCCGCTATGCGCATATGTACCTCGGTAGCTCCGGCTTCGCGCATGCGCTTGACTATATTGGCGCTGGTAGTACCGCGTACTATTGAATCGTCGATAAGCACGACGCGTTTACCGCGGACCACATCATTCACCGGATTAAGCTTGATAGTCACCTTATCGTGACGGCTTTTGGCGTCCGGCAAAATAAATGTGCGGCCGATATATTTGTTTTTTATCAGGCCCACATCGTAGGGGATACCGCTGCGGCGGGAAAACCCGATAGCGGCATCGACCCCGGAATCGGGAATACCGATAACAACATCGGCGTCAACGGGGTGTTCATCGGCCAAAAACTCACCGGCCCGCAAACGGGCATTATGAACAGAGCTTTTTTCTATTACCGAATCCGGTCGGGCAAAATAAATAAATTCGAGTATGCAGAGCGTCTCGGGGGTTTTGCGGCAATGATCTTCATAAGATTTCACGCCGTCTTTATCGAAAACAACGATCTCCCCGGGCAAAATATCCCTGATAAATTTCGCGCCTACGGCATTGAGCGCGCAGGTCTCCGAAGCGACCGCGTAGATGCCGTCGGCGGTGATGCCGTAGCAAAGCGGCCGAAAACCGTTTTCGTCGCGCAGCGCCACCAGTTTATCTTCCGTCATAATCACCAGCGAATAAGCGCCGCGTATGCTTTCGATCACCTCATCGGCGGCGGCCTTGATATTGCCGGTCTTGAGCTGACCGCGCGTTAAGATATGGGCGATGATCTCGGTATCGTTGGTAGAGTAAAAAATCGAGCCGCTCAGCTCCAACTCCTCACGCAGAGCATCGGCATTGACTATATTGCCGTTATGCGCCACAGCCAGTTGACCGTGGCGGTGGCTGACGATTACCGGCTGAGCATTGCTGCGGTCGTTTTGCCCGGTCGTACCGTAACGCACGTGACCGATGGCAATGTTGGCATGCGGCATTTCCGCCAGCTCGGCGCCGGAAAATACTTCGCTGACCAGACCCGTATCTATATGGGAGAAAAATTTTCGTTTATGGCATACGGCAATGCCGCTGCTCTCCTGCCCGCGATGCTGCAGGGCATACAACCCGTAATATGTCATGGCGGCCGCGTCAAATTCCTTATCGGCGCTGAAGGCGCCGAATACGCCGCACGCTTCGTTGATCTCAGCCATTACTCATTCTCTCCGGTAAGTCTGTGCATAATTTCGTTATAAGCATCCTCTACACCGCCCAAATCACGGCGGAAACGGTCTTTGTCGAGCTTTTCATGGGTATTGATATCCCAGAGGCGGCAGGTATCAGGCGATATCTCATCGGCCAAAATTACGGTACCGTAATCAACAAGCTCTACATTGATTTTTTTGAAATATTCGCTGAGTATCTCGTCTATCTTCAAAGCGTATTTTCGTATCAGGGCTATCTCGTCTTCCGTGGCCAAATGCAGAGCCAGCGCATGTGAGTCGTTGAGCAGCGGGTCGCCCAGCTCATCGCTCTTATAGGAGAACTCCACCGTGGGCTTGTCAAAATGTATGCCCTCCTCCACCCCGTAGCGCTTGGCGAACGAGCCGGCGGAAATATTTCGCACTATCACCTCAAGCGGCACTATATCCACCCGCTTTACCAGTGTTTCTCTTTCGGAAAGCTGTTTGACGAAGTGTGTTGGAATGCCGTGTGCCGAAAGCATCTCCATGAGCATATTTGTCATCTTGTTGTTGATGACTCCCTTGCCCGTTATCGTACCTTTTTTCAGCCCGTTAAAAGCCGTTGCGTCGTCCTTGTATTCGACGATGAGCAGCTCGGGATCTTCAGTGGCAAAGACTTTTTTCGCTTTGCCCTCATAAAGCATCTGCAATTTTTCCATAATCCATTATCTCCGTGTAAGGACATTTAAAATAATATTATAGCACCAAATCGACAAACATAAATACTTTTGCGCTTATACCGGCGGAATAATTTATGAAACAGATCAAACCTTCAGCCGCGCCATGTTGCCCGAATTATCCATATCGTTTCATTGACAGGATAAAAGCAGTCTTACGGCAGTATTTATTATTAATCCCTCATAAGGTCGATAAAGCGCCGCGGTTGTGCTATACTAATCG
>CAZIQU010000085.1:0-3734 GCA_964541445.1 uncultured Lachnospiraceae bacterium
TATTTTTAAGATTGTTTTCTTTTGCGCCTTTGATCTTTATAAAATCAGCCATCATTTTTCCTTTTTCAGTTCGCATATATGTTCGAGAGAAATTATACCATTAATTTAACCTTTTACCATGTTTATAATAACATATATACGCAAAAAATATGATACCGGAAAGATCTATCATTTTTAACGGAAATGAACAAAGTGCCCGGGTCAGAAAGCATACGCTTTCTGACCCGGGCACTTCTGAGCCGGAAAAAGTCTGACCCGGGCACATTGGGCACTTTCTGCCTCCGGAAAAGTCTGACCCGGGCACTTCTGTCCGGTTATTTTCTTATTTTCGATATCGGTATCAGGCACACCAGCACGGCTTCGCCGTTTTCGCTGCCGGCGCGCTGCATATTGGTGAGATAAATCTCCGTAGCCGCCGGACTGACGGTGAAATAATCGGTAGCCACACTGATTATATCGTCCCGCACCGAATCTATTATTTCACCGGATACATCCACCCGGTCGCGCATCAGTATATTTTTCAGTCGTTCCTTGGCGATCTCTTTACTGGCCGAAGAATTATTCGGCATGAATTCTTTTGTAAACATTTTATCCTTTCACGGTTTTCCGCCGGGTTCAGAACATTGACGCTATGCGGCTGAAGAACGTATTTTTTCTCTCCAGGTCGATGAAAGCCCGCTCCTCGCCGCAGAGACGGGCGGCTATATTTTTATATGCCTGCGCCGTCAGGCTTTGCTCGTAAAGCACAATCGGCTCACCCCTGTTGGTCGATACAACGATATCGTTGTTTTCCGGCACGATACCCAAAAGAGGCACCGGCAGAATATCGAGTATATCATCGGTAGTCATCATTTCTCCTTTGCGCATCATCTCCGGGCGCACCCGATTTATCACCAGCTTGATGCCGGCGATATCCTCCGCCTCCAGCAGGGAAAGTATGCGGTCGGCGTCTCTTATGGCCGATACCTGGGGAGTGGTAACGATTATGGCCTCATCGGTACCGGCGATTGCGTTGCGAAAACCGCGTTCGATACCCGCCGGGCAGTCGATGATGGTAAAATCGAAGCTTTCCGCCAGCTCGGCGTTCAGCTTTTTCATCTGCTCCGGCGTGACGGCGGTTTTGTCGCGGGTTTGCGCCGCCGCAATCAGAAACAGTCCGCCGATACGCTTGTCCGCGATCAGCGCCTGCTTGATACGGCATTTGCCCTCGGTTATATCCACCAGATTGAAGACGATGCTCGTCTCCAGCCCCAATACCACATCGAGGTTTCTCAGCCCGATATCGGCGTCTACTACCACCGTTTTTTTGCCGGCGAGAGCCAGAGCCGCGCCGATGTTTGCCGCGGAGGTCGTTTTGCCTACTCCGCCTTTGCCGCTGGTAACTACTATTGTTCTGCCCACTTTTTTCCCTTACAGAATGCCAATATAACAAAACGGAAGCAAAAAGAATGTCATTATCGGTAAATGCGGGAAAATGTCCGCGCAAAAAATAAAAAATTCCTTTTTCTGGTAATATCATCGTCTCCTATGGGCAAAATAGTTAAAAAAAGGAAGCTTATCATGAAGAAAACTAGAAAGATAACAGCCGTCATTATCGCTTTGGTCATTATCCTGTCTTTCGGCGCCAGTGTTTGCTGTGCCACCTATTACTACGGCAGCACCGATTACGATACGGTCGGCAATATCCAGCGCAAGCTGAAAAACTGGGGTTATTACGACGGCGCCGTCGACGGTATATTCGGTTACCGCACGGAACAGGCGGTGCGCTATTTTCAGCAGAAAAACGGGCTCGCCGTCGACGGCAAAGTCGGCACTCAAACACTGAAAGCACTGGGCATTTACACATCTTCATCTTCGTCATCATCCGGCTCATCGTCCTCCGGCTCGTCGTCATCTTCCTCAAATTCCGTGTCGGCTGTCGGCTCATATTCCTCTTCCGATGTTCAGCTGCTGGCCCGCTGCATTTACGGCGAAGCCCGCGGCGAGAGTTATACCGGCAAAGTCGCGGTGGGCGCGGTAATCATAAACAGGGTAAGAAGCTCATCGTTCCCCAATTCGGTATCGGGAGTGATCTATCAGAACGGTGCCTTTGACGCGGTGAGCGACGGGCAGATAAATCTTACACCCAGCGACGAATGCGTAAAGGCGGCGCGTGACGCCATGAACGGCTGGGACCCATCAGGTGGGGCGATTTACTACTATAACCCTTCAACAGCCACCAATTCGTGGATACGTTCGCGGCCGATAGTCGCGCGCATAGGCAATCATGTCTTTTGTAAATAGGAGGAAACAATGAACGAAAAAAATACCGGTAAAAACATCGCCGTCGCCGTTCTTTCGATAGCTCTCGTATGTGTGTGCGTATATGCTTATACATTATATATATACAGCTTCATCTCTCTCGGAGGAGTTAGGGGTATGCGCGGTAAGCAGTGACAAGAACAACATCATGCGCACCCTGCTCTCGGTTTCGCGCCTTTCCGCCGAAGCCGGCGCAGGACTTTCCGCTTTGGCAATGAGCCAGAATGTAACTTCTGACGCCGTTGATTTCTATACGCAGACCGCCGACTACACCGCCGCACTGCTGCTGAAGCTTGCCGAGGGCAGTGAATTGAGCGATAACGATCGAAGCGATCTCGCCGCGATGTCGCAGTGCGCTCAGGCGCTCAGTGACGGCTTCGGCTCGTTTTGGGAAAACCGCGATGATGAAAGCTTCGCCTGGGAAAGCATAAGCACGCCGTACCTCGCTGAGGATATCGCCGCGGACACATACGCCGGAATCTTCGGCGATTTCGGCACATACCGTGAAAGCTATACCGAATTGAGCTATGACGGAAAATATACGGCCAAAGGTGAATTCGTCGCCAAAGGCCTGACCGGTGATGATGAGAACTACGAAGATATTGCCGCAGGCATAAAGGATAAGATCTCCGGCGGTGACGGTATCGAGCTTGACTATACCGGCGAGACCGGCGCCGATATTGCCGGCTACGGTTTTACGCTGACTCAGGGTGAAGATACCTACGATTTAACCTACGCCAAAAAAGGCGGCGTGCTTATCTCCGCCGGATCGTCAAAAGTACCGGCGAGTGCCGAAATAAGCAAGGAAGAAGCGCTGAAAAAAGCAGAGGAATTTTTGAGCGATCTTGGTGTGACCGATACGCAGGCCACTGACTGGCAGATATACAATAATACGGCGATGTTCGATTTCGCATATACGCGTGGCGGCGTAATATATTATCCGGATAAGCTTTCCGTACAGGTATCGCTTGAGGACGGCGGCATTATCGGCTATGAGGCCGCGGATTATTACACCAACCATTATCAGCGTGCCGAATTTACACCGCTGCTGAGCGCTGAGCAGGCCCGGCAGCGGTTGAGCGACAGTCTGACCGTTACCGCCGTGAATGAAGCGGTGGTGCTGTCCGCCGCCGGCGCGGAAATCAGCTGCTATGAGTTCAATGTGCAGCTCGAGGGTAAAACTTATGTTATTCTCATTGACGCCGCCGTCGGTGATGAGCTTGCGGTGTACCGAAAAGCGGAGGACGAAAACGGCGTATATATTTTTTAAAGAGCCGCCAGTTCCTTGGCCGTTTCCGCCGCCAGACGGGCATTATTGAGCACCAGCTCGATGTTGCTTGCCAAACTGCTGCCGCCGGTGATATCCTTGATTTCGCTGAGCAAAAACGGTGTAATATCCTTACCGCTGATGCCTGATTTTTTGCTTTTGGCTA